>JBMTAX010000748.1:0-2025 GCA_049429145.1 Myxococcota bacterium | reverse complement strand
TCGCATCGAGGCGCATTTCCAAGAAACGCAACTCGTGGCCCAGCTGCTGATTGGCGCGAACCAATGCTTCCCGGTCGTAGCGTCGTGTATCGAATACTGCGATGTGCATCGTCGTCTCCCGGGCCACTTGCCGTCCCGACTCAACTCACGTTGTCCCATGCCAATGCTCGCACCGCCTGGCAACGGTGCTAGCTGTGCGCGGGATCGCACTTGTGTCCCTTCGAACTCCCAAGCGAGGGTGCCGTCGCGGTTGGTGAGAACTCCACCGCGCGTGACAGGCTCAATAGGCGACCTGCATCAGCACCCGCACCCGGTCTTCAGCGTCGACGAAGAGCTCGTCACTCCACAGGTGAAAGACATCAGCCTGCAGTTTGAGGGCATGTTCTGCGGGGAACCAGCCGATGGTAAGACCTGCCTCTTGCGATGTCCCGAGGGCGGTACTCGTTGCGTCGTAGGTGCCAGGCTGGGCCGTGGAATATCGCGCGCCCACGTTCACGGGTACCGAGGGCACGAGCGCATCGAGTTGCAGGCCGTACCCGATTCCGTTTCGCGCGGGTTCACTCACCTCACCAGAGGTCCCAGGCTGTCGCCGCCCTTCCCTCCAATACAGCTCTCCGAATGCGGTGACGCCCGCCCATTTCAGCAGCAGGTCGGCGTTGACGTTGTGGTAGTCCACGCGCCCGTCGTCGGCAAAGGGACTCCCCTGATAGCCGCGGACACGCTGGCCGTCGTCGAGGAATGCATAGGCGAATCCAAGCGCAAGGCGAGGCGCGTCCGAGCGGTCGAAGTCCACCTCACTGTAGTCCCATTTCTCTTTGGCGCCGCCCAGGGGCAGCGCCTCGACACGCACCAGATACTGCAGGCCCCCTGCATCGGTAGAGAGCATGGGCTGCGCGGCCCACACGTCACGACCTTCACCGATGGATACGCCCGCGTAGTATCGGAATCGATCAAAGCCGAGCAGGTCGCTCGAGTACAAGTGCAGACCGATGTCGCGATCGAGGTTGAACTCGCTCTGTACGAGGCTGCGATCCACAAAGGCGAGGTCGCCCGACGAGATGACGCGCTGCCGCGAGTACAGCAGCTTGTATTGCCCGAGACGCAGCGAGAGGTCCCGCAGGTGGGTGAACTCTGCATACCAGTCGAGCAAAGGCGTCTGGTGGGGTACCCCGTCGCGCACCCCGAGGTCTCGCGGAGAGAATGCAAACTCCGCTTTGTAGCGGTTGTGCTTGCCGAATACGTGGCCGGCGAACTGCAGTCGTGCTCGACGGATGCCGAAGGTGTTTTCTAGTGCCCGCTCCTCTTCTGCTGCATCGGGGGCCTCCGAAGGGAGCCACGCCGTGTCGCTCTGGAACTGCACACGTAGACGCAGCTCTAGGGCTTGGTGGCCATCTCGGGACTGAAACGCGAGGCCTTTCCCCGCACGAAACCGGATCGAGTCGAGGTCTACGCCTGGGTCGAGCCGGGACGGAGACGCTGAAGCTGAAGCTGACGCCGGGGTAGGAGCGGCGTCTTCGAGGACAGGAAGGGGCCCCGGGGGGGGCTGGTCCAGGCGCGGAGAGCTACCTGCAACATCACTCCGGGGCAATTCCGCCCCGTTCTCGATCGGCGTCTCGCGCGCAGCCTCTTCCGGAGCCGCCGCGGCGTCGAGCGGTGATTCGGCCGGGGTATCTCCGGCAGCGAGGAGGAAGACGTAGGGAATGACCACAGAGAGCGGAGACAACAAGGAGCACCTCACACCGGTCGTGTGGGAGCCGCCTAGCGCCTTTAGGTCCACCTGGACAGGCGTGGCACAAAATGTTGCAGAACTGTCACATCAATGAGATCCGACTATGTATTCCGCGTACGCGCGTTTCCGGCCTGTGCATCCGGACAGGCCGCCGTGGCCATTGACACTCCGACGTTCCATCCGCCGCACCCGGCGCACATTGCAGCCAGAGAGTGGAATGGGGTCGCGTTCGATCGTCGTCGTGAGTAAACGCATCCGCGAGGAAAACGCGGACGCTGCGTCCACATCGCTCTCCG
>JBMTAX010000747.1:0-1982 GCA_049429145.1 Myxococcota bacterium | reverse complement strand
CGATGTGGGCATTCAGCTCTTCCTCGGGGGAGACGCCCACGCTGCGCTCTTCGGCGAAGACCAGCCTGGGGTGCTCTTGGCATTGCCTCCCGCCGACGTGGCTGCGTTGCGTGAGTTGCTCCCCGACGACGTAGAACTCACCTCGGTGGGGCTCGTGGAGGGTGACGCGTTGCAGGTGCGCTGCGACGACCGGCTGCTCTGCGAGCTGCCCATCTCCGCACTCCGCCAGCGCAACGAGGCGGTCTTGCCCGCGATCGTCTCCCACCGAGTGTCGTCTGCCCTCTAAAACCCTCGCCCCTTCGACGGAGCCTCCGTGCCCCACGCCCTGCCCATGTACGACGACGCCGATGAGAGAGACGCATTTCGCGATCGCTGTGGCGTCGTCGGTCTCTACGGCGATCCTGAGGCAAGCCGCCTCACCTATCTCGGGCTCTATGCTTTGCAGCATCGCGGGCAGGAGTCGGCGGGCATCGTCGCCGGGGACGGCGAAGCCTTGTCGCGCAAGGTGGGTGTGGGGCTCGTGGCCGATGTGTTCGATGAGCCCTCGCTGGACGCGCTCAAAGGCGACGTGGCCATCGGTCACGTGCGCTACGCCACCGCGGGCGAGGGAGGATCGCTGCGCGATGCCGCGCCCCTCCTCGTGCGTTGCGCCGGAGGCCCCATCGCGGTGGCCCACAATGGCAACTTGGTCAACGACGCTGCGCTTCGTGCGCGGCTCGAGGGCGAGGGTTCGATCTTTCAGACCGGCACCGACACCGAGGTCATTTGTCACCTCGTGGCGAAGTCGCGAAAAGAAGGCCTCCTGGCGCGCTTGCTCGACGTGCTCTCACAAGTGCGGGGAGCCTACAGCCTCACGGTCATGGGTGACGGAGCTCTTTATGGTGCGCGCGATCCTTCGGGGGTGCGGCCCCTGGCGTTGGGGCGTCTCGCGCGAGGCGGGTGGGTGCTGGCCTCGGAGACATGTGCCTTCGATCTCATCGAGGCGACCCATGTGCGCGACATAGAGCCCGGCGAGATCGTTCGCATCGACGACCACGGGGTGCACAGCCATCGCATTACGAATGGCGACAAACTCCCCGTGGCGCAATGCATCTTCGAGCATGTCTATTTCGCCCGCCCCGACAGCCACATCTTCGGCCGTTCGGTGCATGCGGCACGCGTGGCCCTCGGCAAGATGCTCGCGCGGGAATGTCCCGCCGACGCCGACGTCGTCATTCCGGTTCCAGACAGCGGCGTCTACGCAGCCATGGGCTATGCTGAGCAGGCCGGCATCCCCTTCGCCATGGGGCTCGTGCGCAATCATTACGTGGGACGCACGTTCATCGAGCCCGAGCAGCGCATTCGGCATTTTGGGGTGCGCCTCAAGTTGAATCCCGTGCGGGAGATCCTGGCCGGCAAACGTGTCGTCGTCGTGGATGACAGCCTCGTGCGGGGGACGACCAGCAAGAAGATCGTCGCTATGGTGCGCGCGGCAGGGGCTACCGAGGTGCACATGCGCATCTCGGCCCCCGCGACGACGCACTCTTGTTACTACGGCATCGACACCCCAAGCCGTGAAGAACTCATCGCCTCACGTTTCTCCACCGATGAGATCGCCGCACACCTGCTCGCTGACAGCCTTGGCTACCTGAGCCGAGATGGTCTTCGTGCAGCCGTCGAAGGCAGCGAAAACGCCGTGCCGCCGACAATCCGAGCGCCATGGTGCGACGCTTGTTTCTCGGGCGAATACCCCATCGCCATCGACGTGCACCGGGCCAGGGCCCGGGGGACTGGTGAGCTCGCCAGCGTCAGCTGAGCGGCCGATTTCACCTGCCGGATTACGCAGCGAAGAAAGCGACCATCGAGGCTATCCCGAAGGCGAGCAGTGTGAGCACCGCGAGGCTGAGCAGCGCCGCGAAAAGCAGCCGATGGCGATCGACGCGGCTGGCCCACAAAGGCGCGCCCCTTCGTCGCCGCACGGCTCGCCCTCCATAGAACAGGCC
>JBMTAX010000746.1:0-2034 GCA_049429145.1 Myxococcota bacterium | reverse complement strand
CTGCCGTGATCGCTGCTCTCGGCGAAGACGCTGTGCATCAGCTCGACCAAGCATTGCTGCTGGCCATGGCTCAGTCCGAAGTCCACGAAAGTTTCTCGATGCAGGCAGCACGGGTAGTCGAGGTCGTGGAGGCTGTGTTTGGTGCCGACCTCAAGTCCGCAGCACAAGCGGCCTTCGACGCTCACAACCTGAGTGCGTGTGAACGTGTGCAGCCCCTCTCAGTACCGCTTGACGACGGAAGCCTCGAGATTTTGCGCAAAGACAGACTTTTCGTGTCATCGCCCGCCGAGGTGGGGACGACCGATTTGGCACCCGCGGGCGTGCAGTTCCGCGTCCACGTACCGGCGGGTGCAACGGCCTTTTCGCTGGGGTGGCGCCAGCAAGGGGGGGGGCTCGCAACCCAGTTCACGGGCCCTGCCGACCCCGTGGTGCTGCAGGTGGTCACCCTCGAAGACGATCGCCCCATCGCCTGGACCTACGACGGGGATAGCACGAGGCCGGTGAATGCTGACGGGAACGCCATCGCGTTCGACCCAGTGGCACCGGAATCAAACGCCATCCTCGGCAGTGCCAACAGCAACGGCGTGGCCAGTGCTTCCTACCGCGTCGCTCTCGACTCCGCCTCGTGTGACCCAAGGGTTTTCCACGTTCAGCTTGTCAATCGCCGGGAAGCGGTCGTGGCGACGGACATCACCGTGAGCATCGAGGAGGGAGACGCGTTGTGCGACGAAGACGACGGCACGGGCGAGCAGCCTGCTGACGCGGTCGATAGCGGTTGCGCGTGTGACGCCACGGCGACGCATGCCGCCATGCCGTGGTTTGCGGTGGTGCTGTTCGGATTGACGCGGTGTCGCCGGCGACATCGCTGATGCGAAAGAAGCGGCCACCGACTCGATGAGCCGGTGGCCCACAAAAGCCGTCAGGACAGGCGGTTCAGTGCATTCGCGATCTCGCCGCGGGCGAGGAACGCGATGACCTGCTCGGCGGCTTCGACGCCGACGCGAACCTGCGCCTCTTGGGTGCTTGCCCCGAGATGGGGGGTCACGACGATGTCGTTGCGCCCCAGGAAGGGATGGTTCTTCGCCATGGGCTCCTCGAGGAAGACGTCGAATGCCGCGCCACCGAGGTGCTTGGCGTCGAGTGCTGCAACCACAGCTTGCTCGTCGACGATACCCCCGCGGGCTGCATTCACCAAGAGCGCGCCCTTCTTCATCTTCTGCAGCGCTCCCGCGTCGATCAGGTTGCGCGTCGCGTCGATCAAGGGAATGTGCAGGGTGACGGCATCGGCCCGCGCGAGCAACTCATCGAGCCCCGCCTTTTCTACACCGAGCTCTGCTGCGCGCTCGCTCGTGAGCATGGGGTCGAAGGCGATCACCTTCATCGCGAGCCCCTGCGCTCTCTTGCAGACGATGCCACCAATGTTGCCGGTCCCGATGACGCCCAGGGTCTTGCCCGTGAGTTCTACGCCTCCATTGAAGGCGTTTTTCTCCCAACCACCGGCACTGGTCGATGCATGAGCGGCGGGGATTTTGCGTGCGAGGGCGAAGAGCAACGCGATGGCATGCTCGGCTGCGCTCACCGCGTTCCCCGCTGGCGTGTTCTCGACGAGGACACCCGCCTTGGTGCAAGCAGATACGTCGATGTTGTCGACGCCGATGCCGGCGCGAACCACGATCTTGAGTCGCTGGGCTGCCGCGAGGAGGGCGGCATCCACTTGGGTCGCGGAGCGAACGATGAGGGCATCGTAGGCGCCAATGATCTCTCGCTGCGCTTCGGGCGCGAGGCCCGTCTTCACATGGACCTCGATGCCTTGCGCCTCTTCGAGAACTTTCACACCCTCTGCTGACAACTTGTCACTCACCAGCACTTTGCCTGTCATGACCAACTCTCCTTGGCGATGGACCATGGGCCAGCGGGGCGCAGCACACGCCCCCTGACGAACTTTGCTTCGGGGCTATTTCTTGGCGACGAAACCCTCTTCAAGTACGGCAAGCGCAGCGCCCACGCCTTGACCGTAGCTGAACTGATTCCAAC
>JBMTAX010000745.1:0-2035 GCA_049429145.1 Myxococcota bacterium | reverse complement strand
GTGCCGCTGACCACAAGGGTTGCAGCCTGGATGTTGCCGGTAGTGGTTAGGGCTGCAACAGTCGGCGTAGCCGTGGGGTCGATCGTCCACGTTGCGCCGTCGTCGGTGACGATGATGTCGCCCTTGTCGCCATCGGTGAGCCCGCCTGTGGGCCCAGGTGGGCCAGGAGGCCCCTGCGGACCGATATCGCCTTCAGCACCATTCTCCCCGTTACAGACCGTGACCACACGGTCCACCTCTTCATCGGAGAGCTGGCCGTCGGCGTTCTCGTCGATGCCGAGCTCGATATCGACCCCACCGTTCGGGCACTCGTCCGAGAGCGTCTGGCCTCGTACGTTGGCGAGTTCAGCACCCTTCGCGTTAGGCGCGTCTCCAGTAGACGTGCAGGCAGAAGCACATAGTGAAAGCAAGGCAACGACAGGCAAGCGTCGCATCAGTCCCTCCCGAGTGAGGGGACAAAGCTACTCCAGACCTCATGTCCTCAGCGAATCAGGAGCAGAATCGCCAGCGGTACGCTGCGCTCCTTGGCTTTGAGAACCTAGAGCGTGCAGACGTCTGGACTCAGCCCAGAGCAGGTGAAGCCTGACTCCAGCTCGCAGATGCTCGAGCAGCCGTCGCCCTCCAAAATAGCCCCATCATCGCACCGCTCACCGAGCCCTCTGCTGCCATCTCCGCACGCGCAGACACCGTCACCCGTGTTGCTGTGGCAAGAGGCGGTGTCACCGCAAATGCGTGTGAGGCTCGCGACGAGAGCCTCCGCCTCGCATGAGGGCAAAGAAGCATTGAGAGAGATGTTGAGGTCCCCTCCCACGGTCTTTACGTTCTCGAGGCCGCTCAGGCTCTTCAGGGCAGGGTTCGCAAAGACGACAAGAGAACTCTCCACCGTGACGAGACTCTCAAGGCCAGTAAGGCTCTTCAGCGATTCGTTGTTATTGATGCGCAGAGTGTCAATGTTCGTAAGGCCTTCGAGGCCATGAAGGCTCGCGAGGGAACGGTTGCCTCTGATTTCCAGGGAACCATCTACGACGGAGAGATTTTCAAGACCAATAAGGCTCGTCAGCGCGGGGTTATATTCGACGTGGGAGTAGCCTTGCAGGCTCGTGATGCCCTCAAGCCCTGCGAGACTTGTCAGCCCATCGTTCCAGGTGACGAAAAGGTCGTGTCCTACGCTCGAGAGACTGCGGAAGCTCTCCAAGTTCTGCAGCCCACTGATGTAGGCGATGTAGAGGCTGCCACCGACCGATTTCAGGTTCTCAAGGCCGGCAAGGCTCCTCAGCGTACTGGCCCCGCTATCAATGTGTGATGGACCGAGCATCTGCTCCACGAAACCAAACGAGAGGCTCCCACTGACGCTCTCTAGGCGGGAAAGCCCCTCGAGGCTCCTGACCCCATGAGTCCTGACGTCGAGGTCTCCGTTGATGGCCTTGCATCCCACGAGTGCGTCAAGGTCAGCTTGGGTCTCCAGGGTGACATCCCCCTCGTAGACCTCACAGGGCAGACAGGCAGAACCCATACACAGCGCATTCATGGCAAGCAGCAGGAATGCGGCTGATGGTCGTCGCATGGACCCCTCCCGATTGAGGGAATGAGGCTAGTACGGTCAGCATCCGAGGAGCGAGACGCGCAACGCAAAGAGGGCCCGTGAAGGCCCTCTGCGCCGTGACGAAGTTCACGAGAGGCTAGGCGTTACTCCACCGCGCACACGTCGGAGCAACCGTCCCCCGGTATGATGTTGCCGTCGTCGCAGCCTTCCCCGAGGTTCTGCACGTCGTCGCCGCACTGGCAGGTGCCGGTGCCGTTGTTGCCTTCCAGGTAACATTCGCGGCCCGTGCTGCATGTGGGCCTGAGTCGTGCATCGAGGGTAGCCGCCTCGCATTGGGGCAGGACCGCGTTGTTGGCGATGCCGAGTTCCCCACCCACGCTCGTCAGACCCTCGAGACCGCTCAGGCTCGTCAGCGCATCGTTGCTGCCGATGCCGAGGCCCCCACCCACGCTCGCCAGACCCTCGAGACCGCTCAGGCTCTCCAGGGCACTG
>JBMTAX010000744.1:0-2041 GCA_049429145.1 Myxococcota bacterium | reverse complement strand
GCAGGGCGCCGCGCGCCTCCCAGCGGTCGCGCAGGGCGCGCGCCGCGCGCTCGACGGCGAAACCCGGGCCGACCAGCCCAGCGTGCCCCGCGACTCCACCCATCGCGAAGGCGTTCTCGTCGTCGACCTGGCCCTGTATGACGCGACCCCGCCAGCCGCAGCGGGTGGTGGCGGCGACCCAGGGCACCGACGGGTGGTACCCGTCCTCATACAGCGGGACGAAGCGCAGGCCGTGGGCTCCATAGGCTTCGCCGGCGGTCTTCTCGAAAAGCTGGTCGAGGCGCGCGCCGAGCCGCTCCTCCAGGAGCGCCCCAAGCGCGATGAAGCCGAGGTCCGAATAACGCGTCCCCTCCCCCGGGGGCCGCTCCGGGGCGGAAGCGAAAACCTGGCGCAACACGTGGGTGGCACCGGCCGGAAGACCGACCTCGAGTCTTGGGACCTGCGTAAAGAACGGAGCCCAAGCGGGCAGGCCGCCCTCGTGAGCCAAGATGTGCCTGATGCGCACCCCCGGCCAGGCGGGCCAAGGGGTCTCGTCGAGGTTGATCTTCCCTTCATGCACCGCTTCGGCACAAAGCAAGGCGGTCGCGAGCACCTTCGTCAAGGAGGCAAGGTCGAACACGGTCGATTCGTCGACGGCGGGGGCACCATGGTCTCGGTGGGTGCGTCCTCCTGCGTAGACGAAGCGCGGGCCACCTTCGTCCAAAGTGCCGACAATACCGCAAAACGCAGGTGTCGCCCCCGACGCGACGGCGTCATCGAGCAAGCCACTGAGCTCCTTGGTGTGGTCACTGGTTGCCAAGGCCCATCCCCGATACCTCTTCGAGCACCTGAAGCGACCAAGTGCTGCCCTGTCGCACCAGGCGCGCACGTCCCCCGACGATGAGCGGGTGGTTCGGCGCCTCGTGCCCCGACGAGAGGCCCGCAAGCACGGGGACCCCGAGGATGCGGAGGCGCTCCGCGAAGACCTCGGCCGCCGAAGGGACAGGCCGCGTACCCCCCGGCGGTTCATCACAGCGCGTGAGGTGGCCGAGCACGACGGCAGCGACTTGCGCAAGCGATCCACTCGAGAGCAACTGCGTCAGCATGCGATCGACGCGGTAGGGGCGCTCTCCCACTTCTTCGAGGACGACGATGGCCCCCCGCAGGTCAGGCCATGCAGGCGTGCCGATGAGATGAGTAAGCACACAAAGGTTGCCTGCGAAGAGACGGCCCTCGACGTCAGCACGGTCACCCTCGACGAGTTCGGTCAGGGGGCCATGGGCAGAGCCAGCGGCTTTTCCCGCAAGGACGTCCAGGAGCCTCTGTATGCTCGCCGGGGGCTCGTCAGCCAACGTCGTGAGGAGGGGACCATGCACCGTGTGCACACCCAGCTGCCACGCCCACGCGTGGAGTGCGGTGGCGTCGGAGAACCCCACCACCATCGGAACCGAGGCGGGCAGGGTCAGCGTCGACAAGAGCCGCGTAAGGCCGTAACCGCCCCGCGCGAGCCACACCACATCCGCATCGCTGTCGAGGGCTTCCTGCAACTCGCGGCGACGCTCCTCATCGTCGCCGTTCAGGTAACCATGCCCCTCCCGTAGCACTTGCTCGGCGCCTTCGACTCGGAATCCCAACGACGTCAGGCAGTCGAGCCCCCGCGAGAGTCGGTCTCTCGTGAATGGGCTCGACGGCCCGACGACCCGGACCAGGCGACGCGGAGACAGACATCTCACCGTGGGCATGAGAAGCCTCTACCCCAAAGTTCGTCGGCTGGGCAGGGTCAGCGCGCTTGATGGCGGCTGCGCCGAAGGGCATCGCAGGTTAGCTCCCTCGCCACTTGGCGTGCGAGCGCCTCGTTCCCGAGCTCCGCGAGCGCCGCTTCGTAGAATGCGCTCGCGAGGTCGCCGACGGTCGTGTGGACAATGTTCTCGATGGTCTCGGGTGTCATCGTCAAGCCCTCCGTGTCGTGCCCGTACCGATGAGATGCTGCCAACGTGGAGCTCGGTTACAGGCCCAGCAACGCTCTGCATGAGGAAGGCCAACCCTGCGAGCGCTCCAAGCG
>JBMTAX010000743.1:0-2046 GCA_049429145.1 Myxococcota bacterium | reverse complement strand
GCAGCTTGCCGACGGCGATGTCGGGCGAAGTCAGCCCCAGCCAGCGGCCAGCGCCCGGCCCGTCTTCCCCGCCCGGCGTCTTTACGAAGGCCCTCGGGTCAGGCGCGCCCCGCAGGACCTGGACGCGGGCTGGATAGAACTCGCAGTATAGCAGCCCCCGCGGCGTCTCCTTGAGCCCCGTGCCGAGGTTCGGCTGTCGAAAGGCGGCGGGCGACTTGCCGTGCACTGAGCGTGGCGACGGCGCGAGGTTCTGGGAAGCGGACGATGACGGTTCTGGCATAGCGCCCATCAGACCGAAGCAATGCGACATGCGCTGTCGCTTCCGTGACCCACAATGCCCTTTCGCTGCTGCGGCAGGCCGCCACTGCAGCCAGCGCCTCCTATGCCCCTCTGGCCGCCGGAGACCGTCATGAGCCCTCGCGCCCGCATGATCCGCCTCCCCACCCGCATCCCCGCCCTCGAAGCGCCCCCAGAGCCCCTGGTGCGCCTGTGGGTGCTTCGCGTGCAGGTCCGCATGCTGTCGTACTTCCCTCCGCAGCCCGATGAGCTTGAGGAGCAGCTGCGCACCTTCATCGATTTGGGCGTGCTCCCGAAGGCCGTCGCGCAAGTGCCCGCCGCGGACTGCGAGACACTCCTCGTCCGCCTCCACGACGAGCTACGCAGGCTCGAGGAGCAGGTGAGGTCGCGCTGCTCTCCCTGGCGGTCCGACTGCAGACGAGCGACGTTTTGGTCCGCGCGTACGGGCAGCTGCACCACGGCGAGTCCCGCAGCGCGTTTGAGTTGATGGGGCACATGCTCGGGGAAGACCCGGTGGAGCTGCGCCACGCGCTTCGGCCCGACGGCACCCTGCGACGCCTCGGCTTTCTCCGGACGAGCCGCTTCCACTACCGCGGCTCGCCCTTCCCCATGGAGCTGCACGCGGACGTCGAAGATATCCTCCTCGTCCCCCATGAGAGCGCGGAAGACCTGCTCGTCTCGTTCTTTCGTCGAGGCCCGCGCGCGGCCCATGACTTGTCGTCGTTCACCCACCTGCGCGATGACCTCGACCTGCTGCGCAGGGTCATGGCAGGCGCGCTCCGCCAAGAGGCCAGCGGGGTGCACGTACTCCTCTACGGACCGCCGGGAACCGGCAAGACCGAGCTCTGCCGGGCCCTGGCCGAGGACCTCGGCGCGACCTTGTTTGAGATCGCGGTCGAGGGACGGGATGGCGACCCCTTGACGGGCGGGCTTCGCTCTACTGCGTTCCGTGTCTGCCAGCACGCGCTCGCTCGACGACGGAGCACCCTCGTGCTCTTCGACGAGATCGAGGACGTCTTCGCGGGGCGCCGCGCCGGGCGGCACCACAGCCTCAGCGGTCGTCCGGAGGGCGCGAGCCACGACGTGGAGAAGGGGTGGATGAACCAGCTGCTCGAGCAGAGCGCTGTCCCGTCGTTCTGGGTGACCAACGCCATCGACCAGCTCGATCCTGCCTTTGTGCGCCGCTTCGACCTCATCGTGGCGCTGCCCGAGCCCCCGGTCTGTGCGCGCCGACAGATGGCCGAGACGCACCTCGCTGGGTTGCCGCTCAGCGAGGCCTTCCTCGACCAGTTGGCGACAGATGAACGCCTCACCCCCGCGACGCTGTCTACGCTGCGACGCGTGGCCGAGCTTGGGGGCACCGACGGCCAGCTCGAGTCACGGCTGTGGCGGGCCTTGGCGCAACGGCAGCGCACACTGCCGCATAAGCCGCGGCTTGCGCGTTCGACCTCCCCGCTGTCGTGGGACGGGCGCTTTTTGAACACCGACCCCCCGATGGAGCCCGTGATCCGCGCCCTGGCCGCACAGCCGCAGGGGCGGGTGTTGCTGCACGGGCTCCCAGGCACGGGCAAGACCGAGCTCGTCCACGAGGTCGCTCGGCGCTCAGGGGTGCCCCTGATGGTCCGCAGCGCCTCCGACCTCCTCAGCAAATGGGTGGGTGATAATGAAGCGAACATCGCGAAGATGTTTCACGAGGCCGCCGACCAAGGCTGCATCCTGCTGCTCGATGAGGCAGACTCGTTCTTTCGC
>JBMTAX010000742.1:0-2052 GCA_049429145.1 Myxococcota bacterium | reverse complement strand
GATGGCACGCCGCACCTCCACGTCGAGCAACTCTGGCGCGCTACGGGCGTTGAGTTCGAGAAGGGTCAGATCGAGCAGCCCCGTCAGCACGACCTGTCCGGCCGACACCCCGGCAGGGGTTCGGACAAGGCGAAGACCCTCCTCGTCTTCCCAGCGCACGGGAGTGGTGCGTGGGTCGAAACGTACAAGGTCGAGACGCTCCGGCATCCGCGCGAGGGCTTCCTCGAGGTCACCCACCGGCAGAAACTCCACGCCATCGAGGTACGAAGCGTGAGCCGCGTGCTCGTCGCGCGTCAAGACCGTGCGTCCATCTCGCTGTGCCTCGACGAAGCGGAAGGTGCCCGTGCCCGCGGGGTGCCGTAGGTCATCGGGGTTGTCGCAGTCCCCCTCGTGCCTCGGCAGGAGCCACACCTCCGCGAGAGCTTGCGCAGCATCGACGACCGGTGACTTCAGCAACAAGGTGACGACGTCACCTTTCACCACGATACCGCTCGGTTCGCCACCGCCGCTTTCCGCCACCGAGCCCTTCGCAAGGGGCAGGTCGAAGTAGGGCCACCGCCGCGCGGCGTGTTCTACTGCCGCAGCGAGGTCCTCGGTGGTCGCAGGTCGTCCCTCCGGGAAACAGCGGGGGTGTGGCTGGAACCTCGCCCCCTCGCGCAGCTGAAGGGTGAGACGGCGCCCGTCAGGGGAGAGCTCCCAGCGGCGGAGGGCGGAGGGGGTGAGTCGCCCTTCGTCGTCTTTGTCCACCAGCCGTTCGAAGACCTGTCGCGCGATACGACGCCCGATGGTGTCCCGACGCTCGTAAGGGGTGATGGCCCCTCGCTCCCCGAGGAACCCTTCCCTCCATACACCGCCTTGCCACGGTCGCTTGAGGCGCTCGCAGCCGCTTCGTTGTCCGCTCTCGCAGGAGGCCTCGTAGGCTTCCTGTGCGCCTACAAGATCTGGTGATGCCCCACCCTCAAGGAGCTGTCCGAGGGCCAAGCACGCCTCGCCGTCGCCGCCCCTGCATGCCCTGCTGAGGTCCGGTGTACGAGCCGACCACAACCCGAGTCCCACGACGACAAGCAGCACCGCGACAAGCCGCCCTGCATGGCTTCGCGGCCGACTTGGCACGGACGCACCGGTTGCGGCAGGGACTTTGGGGAAGGACGCCGCCGTGGATGGCGTGGTCGTATCGGGAGGGGGCGCGGCTGAACTGATGGGAACAGGGGGCTCGGTCGACGGAAGCGCGCGGCGTAGCTCCGCATGAAGCTCCGCAGAGGCCTCCGTGGCGACGTCGGCGGGGAGAGCGCTGACGTGCGCCGCGCGAGGATCCTGGAGGAGCTCGTCGAGAGCCATCACCAGGGTGTCAGCGTCAGCGGGCCGTTTCGCTGGAGTTTTTTCCAGCAGTGAGAGCACCAGCGCGTCGACGGGAGGCGGAATGCCATGGCGCGGCGCCGTCGCCCCGGGGGAGGGGGCTGGACGCTGCACGTGGGCCATGACGACGGAGAGCGCGGTTTGCCCGTGGAATGGCGCTTGGCCCGTCAGGAGTTCGAAGAGGATGACGCCGAGGGCGTACAGGTCCGAGCGCGGATCGTCGCTGATCCCGTCGACGGCGAACTCCGGGGCGACGTAGCCAGGAGTGCCGAGAAAGATACCCTCCTCGGTAAGCGCAGGGCCCACCGCACCGAGGCTGGGGTTCACGACCCCTTCGCTGCCCTGGCGCAGCTTGGCGAGGCCGAAGTCGAGGACCTTGGCCCGCATCTCAGCGCCCGACTCATCGACCAGCATCACGTTCTCGGGCTTGAGGTCGCGGTGGACGACCCCTTCTGCGTGAGCCGTTCGCAACGCTTTCGCGATGTCTCTCGCAATGCGCAGCGCCTCCGGCCAGGGCACGGGGCCTTGGGCGAGTCGCTGTCGCAACGACCTCCCGCGGACGAGTTCCATCACCAGGTAGGAGCGGCCAGCGTCGTCAACACCGAAGTCGTGGCAGGTGACGATGTTCGGGTGCGTCAGTCGGGCTACTACTCGTGCTTCGCGCAGGAAGCGCTCGTAGGCCTCGGCGTCGTCGGT
>JBMTAX010000741.1:0-2053 GCA_049429145.1 Myxococcota bacterium | reverse complement strand
CACGGGAGCCTTGGTGCACCGGCAGCCCTTCGGCGGCGCACAGATGAGTGGCCTCGGGAGCAAGGCCGGCGGGCCCGGGTATCTGCGCTTTTTTGCAGACCCCCGCGTGGTGACCGAGAACACCATGCGTCGAGGGTTCACCCCCGACCTGCCCTCATGACCGGGGCCTGAAGGGCCGGCCTTGTCGCCCCGGACAAGGCCCCCGCGACAGCGGGGAGGATGTCGAGGTATCTCCCGGGGACGACTTTCCCCGGGAGACCACCATGCCAGCCACCGAACTCGACGACATCGCTGCCCGCCTCGAGATCCCTGACGTCGCCATCGACCCACGCGGGCGACAGGTGTTGAAGATCGACCCCGCTGCCATCCAAGGAAACCGCGGCGGGCGCGTCGTCCTCGTCACTGCCATGACCCCGACCCCTGCGGGCGATGGGAAGACGACGACCTCCCTTGGTCTCGTCGATGGTTTGGCCAAGCGCGGGGTACGCGCCATCGGTGCGCTGCGTGAGCCCTCCCTGGGGCCGCTCTTTGGGCTGAAGGGTGGAGCCATCGGTGGTGGTCGTGCGCGGGTCGTGCCGTCGGAGCAGATCAACCTGCACTTCACGGGGGACATTCACGCCGTAACGAGCGCTCATAATCTGCTCAGCGCCATCCTTGATAATCACCTCTTCTTCGATGGAAAGCCGCAGCTCGACGTCGACAACGTTACTTGGGGTCGTGTCCTCGACATGAATGATCGAGCGTTGCGCAGCTGCCAGGTGGGGTTCGCGACGAAGAAGGGTCCAGTGCGCACCGAGCGGTTCGACATCACGGCGGCCAGCGAGGTGATGGCGATACTATGTATGTCTCGTGACATCGAAGACCTGCGCGCGCGGCTCGATCGCATCGTTGTGGGTACGACAGCCGATGGACGGCCGGTTACGGCGAAGGACTTGGGTGCGGGCGGCGCGATGGCGACCATTTTGCTCGACGCCGCGCGACCGAACCTGGTGCGTACCCTCGAGGGGAACCCGGTCCTCGTGCACGGAGGCCCCTTCGCCAATATCGCCCAAGGGACTAGCACACTCATTCAGACACAGCTCGCGCGGCGGCTGGCCGACGTCGTCGTCACCGAGGCGGGGTTTGCCTTCGATCTCGGCGGTTTCAAATTCCTCGACATCAAGTGTCGCGCCGGGGGCTTCAAGCCTGCAGCGGTGGTGCTCGTCACGACGATACGGGCTCTTCGGTACCATGGCGGTGCTGACTACAGCGCGGGGCCGAACCTCGCAGCGGTGGAGCGAGGCCTCGAGAATGTGGGCGCGCATATGGACGCGATGAGCCGCCTCGGGCTTCCGGCGCCTCTCATCTCGATCAACCGCTTCCCCGACGACAGCGAAGAAGAGTTGGCAGCACTGCAACGCTACGTCGAGGGAAAGGGCGGTTCGGCGGTCGCTGGCGAATATTTCGCACGCGGCGGCGACGGCGCTACGGCCCTCGCAGACGCGCTCCTCGCGCGACTCGCCGCCGAGTCCGATGACAGCCCCCAGTATCGTTCCCCCTACGACCTCGACGACACCGTACCCGAGAAACTCGAGGCGGTGGCGAGGGTGGTGCTCGGCGCTACCGGTGTGGAGCTAAGCGAGCGCGCGAGGGCAGACCTCGCCGTCATCGAACGCATGGGACTCGCCCAAGGAGTTCCCGTTTGCCTGGCGAAGACGCACCTCTCCATCAGCGATGACAAGTCGGTGCAGGGGCGACCGCCGCCGTTCGTATTGCAGGTGACCGGTCTTCGGCCTGCGGCTGGAGCAGGTTTCGTCGTCGCCCTGTGCGGGCCCATTCTCACGATGCCGGGTCTACCAGAGCGACCTGCAGCGTGGGATGTAGACATCGCTCAGGACGCGCGTGGCAAGTACGTGATTGAAGGCCTCCGTTGAGCCCCTGCATGCAGCGGATTCACTAGCGTCGGTGACCAGCGGGGCGACGGTTCAAGCGGACACGCGGGATATCGCCCCACGGAGTCCCGTCGCCCGGCTGGCTTCCCCGAGCAGATTGTCGATGGCTCGCTGCGCCAAAC
>JBMTAX010000740.1:0-2058 GCA_049429145.1 Myxococcota bacterium | reverse complement strand
GGGCGTGAAGCTCGGGCTGCTCTTTCGTTTTGGCGCCCCCGAACTCAGCTTCGCGCGCATCCTCTAACGGGGTGTCGCAAAATCGACCTCCGTGGATTGGCGCACCCGGCGCGTTCCGCCGGAGGGTCTGTTGCCAGACCCTTCCCCCGCCGAGCAAAGTTGGTCCGGCGGCCCCCACGAAAGAACGCCGGCACGGCGAAACCTCATTGAATCGACTTTTCGTCTCAGCCTGCTGCTAGCGGCACCCATAGCGGTCGACGCCAGCCGCAGCCTTGACGCGCCAGTTCGATCCCTCGGGTGCCTCCTTGGCGATGCGAGACATGAGCGCGCAGCCCTGTTTCTCATCGTCGTCGCGCACGAGCCGCACGGCCTTGCGGTACATGTCGCCGGCCTCGCTCTCGCTCATGGCACGACGCTGTCGCTCCCGTTTCTTCGACGACGAGCGACGTTTGCGAGGCGGTGCTTTACGCGTCTCAGCTTCCGCCCCCGCGGGTTCGACGGCGGCAGGAGCGGCGGACGGTGGGGCGAGTCCCTCGGGCTGTGGCGCCTCTTGGGGCACGATGGCCGCCAGCTCGGACGGAGGCTCTGTTGCCGCTGGCTCAGTCTCTGGCGCCGGCGGCGCGTCGGGAGTCACGGCCGCGCCCCCAGGGGACGGTGGCGTCTCGCGCACCTCGGGCTCGGGGTCGACGGGCGATGGCGGAACGATGGGCACTTGAGACGCGAGCTGTGCACGAAGGCTGGCCTGCAGGGCCATAGCGGCGGTGTTCCCACGGTCCAGGGCAGCGGCCCGTTCGGCGTGACGCAGCGCCACATCGGGCAAGCCGGCCTGGATAGCCTCTGCTGCCAGCTCGAGTTCCACCTGCGCCCGCGCCAGCGCCGGAGTGTCGCGGCCAGGCTCCGAAGATGCCGCACTCGACCCGAGAAAGCTCCATAGCACTACGCCCAACCCGAAGGTGACGCTGACGAACACCAAGGGGAGCCAGAGCCTCCTCGAAGAGGACGACGTCGCCTCACCGGCGGTGCCCCGGGGACCCTTTGCGCCCGACGTGACAGCGGGCGGAGGAAGGGGGGGAACGCGGGGAGGCACTGCGTCCTCCATCGACGACAGCAGGGGCTGGGGCGCGAGCAGACTCTCCTCGCCTGCAGGTGACGCCTTGGCCCCGTTGACCTGTGCGGTCCGCCTCGCTGCGGCGCTCATCGCGGTTTTGGCGAGGGCATCGGCCTCTCGCGGTGCTGCAACCGAGCGCAAGGGGGCATCCTCGGGGACCACTTCGGAGAGGCGCTGGTCGGACTCGTCGTCGGCCCACAGCGCCTCCGGGGACAGCGGTCTCACAGCCGACAGCTCTCGCGTGCTCGTCGGCCTGGCCTTTGGGGCCGTGCTCGGGGAGACCCCGGCCTCGGAAGAACGGTGCGTCGCGCGCTCGAAGCGCAGCGCTGAGTTCCCGATCTCGAGGAGGTCACCCGTGTCGAGGTAGGCCTCGCGCAGGGGGCTGCCGTTGAGCCGCGTGCCGTTGCCCGAACCGAGGTCGGTGACCCGCACGCGGCGGCCGATGACCTCGAGGCGGAGGTGCTGGCGGCTCGCCGCGATGTCCTTCAGCACGAAGCTGTTCTCGCGGCCACGCCCGACCATGTAGGCGCCCTCGAGCAGGGGCAGCGCAAGCCCTTGCTCGTGACCTTTGACGCACGTCAGGATGCCCACCGCGAGCGACAGTTGCGCGCTAGCGCCCTCGGCGGCCTCGAGGCCCGTGTCGGTCCCCTCGAGGGGCTCCTGCCGCAGCTGACGCCGCTCAGCGGCTCGGCTGCCCTTGGCCTTCGGCTCCTTCTGCGCGGGCGGTGGGCCTGGGCTCGGCCGGGCCTTGACCGAACGGGTGACGTCATGGGGGAGCTGCTCGTCGACGAACATCTCATCGAGGGCCCCTTGGGTGCGGCGAGCTTGGCGCGACTCGCCGGCAGATCGCGCCCGCGATCCCTGCCCTGCGCCGCCACCTCGTTCGCTGCCTCTACCCGTCATCTTTCGCCTTTTGTCCTAGCGTACGCGCCGTGACCAGCCCGTCTATG
>JBMTAX010000739.1:0-2061 GCA_049429145.1 Myxococcota bacterium | reverse complement strand
CCTGTGCATCGCCTCGTCGATCGCGCCAGACAACGAGTTCTCGACCCATCCGGCGCAGGCCCGTGACCTTACCGGCACGGATCTCATCGCTCGACGCTATGGCGACCCACCCATACTCATACATTCCGACTGGCGAGGAATCGTCTTGCAGCGTCGCCCCCAAGGTGCACTACCTGCGATGCGAAGCTACCATCGACTTTGGGGTGCAGATGAATTCTCAGCGTTGGCGCTCGCCCTTTTTTGTCTTTCTGCTCACCTTCACAGGGGTGTCGCACTTTGCCCATGGAGAAGTGTCGCGGGACGCGCGTTCCTCCTCCGTCGACGTGACGTCGATGGCTTCGAATACCCGAGTCTCCTCTACGAAAACGAAGCGCAACCCGAAGGCAAAGCGCCAGGGAAGGCACCGAGCGCGTCGTACCTCTGCGGTGACCGTGCCCATCGACGTGGGGGCCGGACCCATCCTGCTGCTGCCAAACCCTCCGCTGTTCGACGACCAGGCCGTGTTCGGCGGCGTCATGCTCTCGCTTGCCGCGGTCATCGACAAGGAGCTCATCGCCGCACACAAGGGGAGTATCCCGCAGCAGTATCGTCACCTCGCTAGTGGGGTGAGGCAGGCGCGGGTGCGGCCCCTTTGGCTCGCGCTTGTGCCAAGTACCCTCGTGCTCTCTCCGCCTCTGGTCGATGGACTCACCACCACCGGGATGTACGGTGCCACCTGGCGACCGTTCGGGGTTGGCGTCGACCTCCTCGAGGCCCCGGTGCGCTGTAACGTTCACGCGGACCTCGCCCTCAGCTACCTCTACTTGCACTCGACGCTGCGAGCGCCGACACATTTTCTGCGGCCAGGCGTGACACTCTCGGCGGTGATCGAAGTCCCCCTGACGGAGACCCTGCTCGTGAGCACGGGCTGGAGCTCCGATGTGTATGTGCCGCAGCCGCTCTCTTCGTCACCCTTCACTCTCGAGCCGAGCGCGGATTGGCTCTGGCACCTCGGGGGGCCGTTCGTGAAAGTGCATCTTCGTTTCCCCTACACCGTATCGCTCTGAGGAGAGCCTGCGGGCCGTGCCACTTGGCGGGGCGTGCCTGGTATGAGAACGATGATCGACCACGCAGGAGACATCATGCGCGCGGATGCGTCTTCCCTTCTCGACTTCCTCCATCAGAGCCCTTCGCCTTATCACTGCGTGCACACCGCTGCCGAGGAACTTCGAGGCGCGGGGTTCGTCGAGCTCGACGAGCGAGGTGTTCCCGTCGTCTTTGCGGCGGGGTCGATGGGGTTCGTTCGTCGAGCCGGAACCTTGATCGCGTGGCGCGTGGGGCAGCGCCCCATCGCAGAGTCTGGATTTCTCTTGCTCGGCGCCCACACCGACTCGCCGAACCTGCGTCTCAAGCCACGGCCTGACCTCGCCAATGAGGGCTACCGTCGCTGGGGCGTCGAGGTTTACGGCGGTGCCCTCCTCGCCACATGGCTCGATCGCGACCTCGGAATCAGCGGTCGTGTCATCGTCCGGGGCGTGAACGGTGAGCCCGAGAGCCGGCTGCTCTGCATCGACCGTCCACTGGCGCGCATCCCGAACCTCGCCATCCATCTCAATCGCGGGGTCAACGACGACGGCCTCAAGGTGAACGCCCAGCGACACCTGCCGCCGGTGCTCGGCCTCCTCGCCGACGGTGACGAGTCCGATTGTCGGGCTTTTCTCTCTTCGCAGTTGGGCGGCGCCGAAGTCCTTTCGTGGGATCTGGGATTTCACGACGTCCAGGCCCCGAGCTTAGGCGGCCTCTCCGACGAGTTCGTGTTCTCTGCGCGGCTCGATAACCAGGCGAGTTGCTTCTCGGCGCTGACCGCGCTGTTGGCAGCGCCAGCGGCCGACGGAACGCAAGTGGTCGTTCTCTTTGACCACGAAGAGGTGGGCAGTCGGTCGCACCATGGTGCCATGGGATCGTTCTTGAAAGACATCCTCTGTCGTCTAGAGCGAGATACCGAGGAGCGAGGGCCAGGCGGCCTGGAGCGGGCCATCGCGCGCTCCTTCCTCGTCAGTCTCGACATGGCCCACGGGGTGC
>JBMTAX010000738.1:0-2068 GCA_049429145.1 Myxococcota bacterium | reverse complement strand
CAGAGGCCAGGGCAGGCCGCTCGAAATCGCCCGACGTTTCAGAAATTGGAGAGTCAGCCATCGATTGCGAGGTGCAGGCAGCAGCACACGCAAGCAACGGTTCGGTATCGCGCTCCACGCCGAAGGGCAGCCGCTGTCGGCCACCACTGCATGGCCGCCCACCGCACGTTCACTCCTCCGAAATTTTCCCGACCTGCCATGTCTATCGGTCCCTTTACGGATGCAACGATTTGACGCAGCCTTCCTCCCCTATCGGCCAAAGGTCACCTTCCGCCTCCCATTGGCTCCTTGCCGTTTCGATGGATGTCTCCCCATGAATAGTCGCCCTCTCTCCATGTCGGTCTCGGCTCTGGCCGGGCTCTGCTTGTTCTCGCTTCCGCTGCACGCGGCCGAGCTGAGCTTTGACCACGCCTATGAAGTGACGAACGAGGCCGCGAAAGAGCAGAACAGCCACGACTTCGTTTACGACGCCACGGCGACTGCCTGTCCTGCCGCGGGTTGCGGCAGCCTCGGGGCCGCCACGATTGATGATGACAAGAACTCTCTGCTCTTCAGTGGCAATGACATCGCCGCCATCGGCATCAACATCGGCGGGACGACCTACTACGGCTGGGTGAGTCGACCCATCAAGGCGGGCGGGAAGGTCAAAGGGTTCTACTTCTGGACCGACGTCAACTTCACGGACCTTGCGAGCGCCACCGCCGATGGTAACGCTGATGGCGACAGCAACGTCGCCGACAACCGCGGCTTTTTGCTGGTGGTGGACCAGGCCTACTTCGACGGGCTTGCCTACAGCGACGCGACCGCGAAGAAGAAGACTGTGGGGTCGTCGTCAGACCGCGTGGACACGGCGCTCAATGCGTTCGTGACCACCAACGCCACCCCCGTTGCGGTGGCGGATAGCTCCGATCTGACCCTCTTGGCTGGGGCCAAAGGAGGTCCCGCGCAGGAGAGCGGTGGGGAGAACAATAATACCCCAGGTAAGTCCGCCAATGGCGACGTTCTACAAAATGACACCGATGACGGCACGCTCACGGTCACCAAAGCCGGCACCAGCTCTGCAACCACATTGGTGACGGGTACGTCGTCGACGAATGGTTCGGGGAACATAGAGGTGACCGGGGCCCTGGTCGTCGTCGGTCGTTACGGCACCCTATACATCGCCGCCGATGGTGGGTACGAGTACGATGTCAACGAGAGCAACGCTGAGGTGCAAGCGCTGCGACAGTCGACGAACACGCTCTCTGACGTCTTCACCTACGAGATCCAGGATGCTGGCGGTGCCACCGCGGTCACTACGCTGACCGTGAAGATTACAGGGCAGAACGACAATCCCGTTGCTGCAGACGATTACAATGTGGCCAAAGAGTCGCTACGCGCGCCAGCCGACAATCCGGCTCCGTATGAGGCTACCGATCCTGCAGGACGGCTTGCGGTAGGCAATGTCCTCGAAAACGACACTGATGTCGACGGATTCAGCGAGACCAAGTCCGTTGATCAACTTCAGCTCACTGGCACAGCAACCGGCTCTACTGTAGCTGTCACCGTTCTTTCCTTCTCAACATTGCCCGCCAATGTAGCGGTGGGATACTTCGTCTGGAAAGCCAACAACGCAACCTTCGCAGGCAGCCGAGCGCTGCTCACCGCTACGAACCAGCCGATCACGGTTACCGCTATTGATACTGCAGCGAAGACCTTCACCCTAAGCGGTGCAGTTGCCCGCGTCGCAGACGCGAATCCTTTCGTAAGTCCAAATTCGAGCAGTTTCACGCTCGCCAGCAGCCAAACGCTCGGCTTTTCCAATAACCAGAATGGTGCTGCGTACAAAGAGGCGCAGATCAGCTCGTCGGAGAACTATTCTGGTACGACCGTAAACTTTACGCTCACGGACGGTCTCATCTCTCCTGGGATGGTTGTGACCGGCGACGGGGTTTCGCCAGGTACGACCGTCGTCAGTGTGGATCACGTCACCAGGACGCTCATCCTCAGTCAAGCTGCAAGTCTCACTGGTGTTTCGCTACAGTTTGCGAGAACCGCAAACGCTCCGGTGGTCATCAGCGCTCGCTAC
>JBMTAX010000737.1:0-2077 GCA_049429145.1 Myxococcota bacterium | reverse complement strand
GTTCGGTTTTCTGTCGTCGCCCTGACTGCTGCCATCACCGCGTGTACGCCGGGAACGACGGCTGACGATGCGGGCCCGTCCATGGACGGGGGGCCGACGTCGGGTACGATTCCCCTTTCGTCGGTGAGAGCGGAAGCGGCCCGCGCTACCTGTGCGGCGCTGTATCGTTGCTGCCCGTCCACCGACGAACTCTCGCTGTTTTTCGCGCCGGTCTCGAGCGGTGACCCCGAGGGCAAGTACAAAGACCTCATCCCCAAGGTGCCCCCCAATGCACCTCTGGCCGAGGCCGATTGTCCGGCGCTGCTCGACGAAATCTATGAGCTCACCTCTCTGGGTCCTTGGATCGCCGCGGCCGAGGCAGGCTATGTGGACTACCAGCCCGCACGCGCCGCGGAATGTGTCGCGCAACTCGACGACGCCAGCTGCGGAGACGGGGCACGAGACGCCCTCTTCGATACCACCTGCTTCTCCCTCGTCTTCCCCGAGGGGGGTGCGATCCAGCGCAGTGTATTCGTGCGCAATGCCACGGAGGGAGACAGCTGCACGCCCATCGCCGACGGCTTTGGCGCCCTCTATTTCGGCAGCTGCGACCCTGACGAGAGCTTCTGCTGCGTGAAAGACGCTTTGGGGCGTTGTGGATTCCCCTCTGAGGGAAAGACGGGCACTTGCCAGCGGGCCTCTATGGTCGACGAGACCTGCTCGCTCTTCGACCCAGTGCAGGTCTGTGCCACAGGCCTTGAGTGCATCCCCACCGCGGGTCCCGATGGCACCGATGGTTGCTTGGCGCCCTCGGAGGAGGCTCTCGCCGTCGGCGAGGATTGTTATGACGATTCCCAATTCCGTCTGCTCGGCCAATGCAGTGGCGGCTATTGCGACCTCTTTGGTTCCAATCAATGTGAGCCGCAAAAGGAAGATGGGGCGTCGTGCCAGTATGCCGAGGAGTGCAGCTCTGGAGCGTGCGAGGGCGGCGTCTGCGGGCAGAGCACCGTTTGCACAGGGTGACCGCTGCTCTCAGTGACCCAGCTTATCGTCGAGGCGAAGCAGCCTGCGCGTCTGCAAAACCACCGCATGTACGCGCGCTTCAATGGCGGATGGCGTGCTGATCGCCGTGCCGAACACCAGCTGCCCGAGCTCTGGCATGGCGAAGAACGTCAGGTGAATACCGACGAAAGTGAACGCCAAATGCAGGGGGTCTTGCCGCGGAATGACGCCCTCGGTCATCCCTTGCTCGAGAAATACGGCGGCCGCGTCGATGGCACCTTTTGCCGCATACCCCGCGGCCTCGATGGCGAGGTGCGCGTCGACGAATTCCCGGAGCAACAGGCGCGCTCGATAGGGGTTTGCACCGAGGTGGCGCACGAGATTCTCGGTGAGCCAATCGGCCCGCGCCCCGAATGGCGTGTCGAGATTCGCCGCCGTGGCGATCAGCTCTGCGAGCTCAAGCACCACCCCCGCCAAAGCCTCTTCGTAGAGTTTCTCCTTCGAAGGGAAATGGTGGAACAGTGAACTCTTTCGAAGCCCGGCGCGCCGCGCAATGTCATCCATCGAAGCGCCCGCGTAACCAGCGTCGGCAAACGCCTCGCGCGCGTAGGAAAGCAAGGTGTCCCTCGAGATGGGGTTCGACGGCCTTCCGGGGCCACGGCGTGGAACGCTCATGGGGCTTCGTATCACCCTCTTGAGGCGATGGCAGCGGACCTACGGGTCACGTGCTGGATTTGCGCACGGCACCCGCCCTCCGCAAAGGGGCTCTCAGAAGGCGAGCAGTCGCTCGGCGCTCTCGAGCAAAGCGATGCGACCTTTCGTCACAGGGCTCTCTCCGGAGATCAACCGTTCGGTCTCCCGGAGCATCTCCGCCAAACCCACCGCGCGGATCGCAGGGTCGCTGGTGGCTGTGCCGATGGCCTCGGGTACGTCCCAACCGTACATGACGTCGTCATGCCCCGCCTCGAGGCCGAGCACGCTCGCAAGACCAAGGCGCTGGGCGATGACACGATCGGTGGCCGAAGGATTCCCACCGCGCACCACATGTCCGAGGATGGTCTCCCGCACCTCGACACCCGGCACATCCTCGTCGAGG
>JBMTAX010000736.1:0-2080 GCA_049429145.1 Myxococcota bacterium | reverse complement strand
CTCGAGGGCATCCAGGGCTTCGGTGACCTTGAGCTTGCGGCGCTTCTTCTTTCCTCCACCGAAGGCCGAAGAGAAAGCGTCTTGCAGCGACGACGCCATCTCCTCCATGCCGGGCTGTGCAAACATTTGCATCAGGGGCGCAGGCCCCTGGCTGGTCACGTCGATCTCCACATCACGCTCATCGAGCCGCCCATCACGAAGCATCTCGCGAAACTTCTCACGGGTCGCCTCATCCTCGGGGCGCCGCTCTGGCTCTGGACTGCCCTCACGGGCATCAAAGGAGAGGCCCCCACCAAACCCAAGCCCCCCGCCGCCGCGACGAGCGGGGCGCGGCAAGAGCACGTCGAGCAGCCGCTCTTCTGCGAGGTCCCGCGCGCGTGTCTTCACGAGGGAGAGGGCCTCGTCCCGCACCAGCTTGATGGCGACCTCGACGAGATCTCGCACCATGCTGTCGACGTCGCGGCCGACATACCCGACCTCGGTAAACTTGGTGGCCTCCACTTTGACGAAGGGGGCGTCAGCGAGGCGCGCCAGTCGTCGCGCGATCTCGGTCTTGCCGCACCCAGTGGGTCCCATGAGAATAATGTTCTTGGGTGCGATCTCATCTCGCAGCGGTGGAGCTACTTTCCTTCGTCGCCAACGATTGCGGAGGGCGATCGCTACTGCACGCTTCGCGGCGCGCTGCCCGATAATGTAGCGGTCGAGCTCACCCACGATCTCTCGAGGGGTGAAGGAGCGTTCTTGCTCGCTCATGGCTGCGTCTCCAGCACCTCGAATTGGAGGTTATGGTTCGTGAACGTGCACAGATCGGCGGCGATGTGCATCGCTTTTTCGGCGATGACTCTTGCCTCAAGTGAAGTGTTCTCACACAGCGCACGGGCCGCTGCGAGAGCGTAGGTTCCACCGGAACCGATGGCGTGGGCCTCAGCATCGGGCTCCAGGACATCGCCAGTGCCAGAGATCAGCAGCGTGCGGTCTTTGTCGGCGACGAGCAAAAGCGCCTCGAGGCGGCGCAATACGCGATCGGAGCGCCACTCTTTCGCAAGCTCTACGGCAGCTCTCACGAGCTTACCGTTGTGCTCCTTCAGCTTCCCTTCGAACATATCGAAGAGCATGAACGCGTCGGCCGTCGCCCCTGCAAAACCAGCGATCACCTTGCCGTCATAGAGACGACGAAGCTTATTGGCCGTGGCCTTGACGATGATGTTCTGCATGGAGACCTGCCCGTCACCTGCAAGGACAACCTGCCCCTGGCGACGGACCGCGATGATCGTTGTGGCGTGGAACATGGTGACGATGTGGATCGTGACAGGCCCCAGCGCAAGGGGCGCTGCCCAACTGCGCGGTGCTGCAAGCGGGCCCGTGGGCTGCTGGATCTGGCTGGGCGCGCAGCGATCCACAGGCTGAATTTTTGAGTCATGGCGCCCGCACGCTTACGGTGGTGCCGATGAGCGACAAAGTACGCTCGAGGGAGCCGCTCTGGCGCCCGCTTCATACGCGAGGAGACAGTCGTGAAGGGCGACAAGAAGAAGCAGAGCCTCTACTTCCCAGTAGAGATGCTGAACGAGATGCAGCAGGAGGCTGATCGGCAAGAACGGCCCCTCTCTTGGATCATGCAACAGGCGTGGAAGCTGAGCCGCGACAAGATCATGGACTATCCGGGCGTCGACGAGCTTTGAGCCGTCACGCGCTGCTCTCCCTCAGGGATCGCAGAGCACCGCTCCCGACGCGTCGTCGAAGAGATTCGACGGCGCGTCGAAGGTCCATGTCCCGTCTTGTGGGCCTCCGCTGCGCAAAAGACTGGCAGACATCCACGCTTGGCACCGTTCGTTCAGCAACGTGGGCGTCGTCTCAAAGACGAGCTGGCCTTTCTCATACACGCGCACGGTCGCGAGCACGTCCTCGCCCCGGCCATAGTCCTCGAAGTAGTGCACGAACACGCGGTATGTCCCGTTGGCGGGGCTGTCTAGGGTGATGACCTCGGGCCCGAAGCCCCGGGTGAGATCTGCGTCGAGGCGCGGATCATCCTGACGACCCGGCTCGAACCACTCCGGATAACGATTCAAGTAGCCGCAGTCGC
>JBMTAX010000735.1:0-2085 GCA_049429145.1 Myxococcota bacterium | reverse complement strand
CGACACCGCGTCGTCGTCATTTGCATCGGGAGGAGATGCCTCGGCGCCAGACTTGAGCAATAAATCCATGCCGGTCGCCTCTGCGCAGGAAGTGCCAGCGACACAGTTGACGTCGAAGGCGTTGCCGGTCGGCGCGATGGCGTACCCGAGAGGGTGTGCGCTCTCGTTGATGAGGTCTTCGGAGAGCTCGGCTAAGTCGAGGGTGTCGGAGATCGAGAGCGGCGCGCCGTCGAACTCGGAGAGTGCCTCGCGGACCGCTTGTTCGACGACGGTAGCGAGAAAAGGCTCGAGGATGCCGAGCAACGCGCCGCTGATGCCGGCGACGATATCTGCAACGAAGTCAACGGCGACACAGGCGACTGTGCATTCCAAGTCGCGATCGGCCCCGTCGCTGCACTCCTGGGAACAGCTTGGGCTGCCGCTCTGACACGTAGGAGGCACGGATATCTCGAGGGAGCTATTGCTGATGCTGCCGAGCGCGACGTCGCGTACATCCACGTCGATGCGAAAGCATTCCCCCGTAGACACGATGCACTGGGTGCCCTGGCCGACGTCGGGGTAAATGTAGACGTCGAAGCTCACCTTCGTGAGCGCCTGGCAGCCCGGCGCGTCAGAGGGACAGAGATTGTCGGCTGTCCCGTCGACGTCACAAGCCGCTGTGGCGGTGAACAGCCCACCCACGTCGTACGCGCCGAACACCCGCGCGTCGAGACCCACCACCAGGTTCTGCACCCGGGCGCGCAGCCCGTCGCGTGCCCCTTGCACAAACTCAAAGCGCAGCTGGTCTGCGAGGGCGTTCACCGGCAGGAGCAGCGCCGTCGGATAGCGCTCACCGTTCTCGATACCACCGAGGGTAATTCCGCTGCCGAGGTCGACGATGTCATCGACTTCGATACGCACCAGGTCGGGGTCGCTGGGGTCTGGCCCAAATGCGCCGATGAGGATGGTCTTCAGGTTCGCCTGCAGGAAGTCGAGGCCCGCCTGGGTCATGCGGAGCCGCAATCCATCGTCGACGAAGGCGACGCCGTTCGACAAGGTCGACTGCGGATATGGATAAGCGTTGATGCAGGCGCCAGCCCCCTGCCCACTGCAGGAGAGGCCCGCCGTGCACCCGTAGAGGCCGAGGGAAAGCAAAGGCAAGAGCCAAGCGGCCCGCAAGGCGGAAGCCAAAGGAGACCTGGTCCGAGGGGCCGGAGATGTCATGCTCATTCCCGCGCGATGGTCATTCAGAACTGAGCGTACCGGACCTTGAAGCCTCGTGGGGGAATTCACGGGATCCGCCATCGGGAGGACCCCGCGGCGCACTACCTGGACAGCCGCGATGCCAAAAGAAACGGCGGCCCGAAGACCGCCGTTGCCACGCTCACGCAGTGGGCTTCGCTCAGCTCGCGACGATCTCGCCGGGCTGGTGGCCCATGGCTTGGCGACGAGAAAGGCGGATTTTGCCGTCGCGGTCGATGCTCAGCACCTTCACCACGACCTCGTCGCCCTCTTG
Source organism: Myxococcota bacterium (assembly GCA_049429145.1). Taxonomy (GTDB): domain Bacteria; phylum Myxococcota; class UBA727; order UBA727; family CAYLZW01; genus JBMTAX01. The sequence continues at coordinate 590 of JBMTAX010000735.1, read as the reverse complement.
CACCACGTCGGTGACCTGGTTGACGCGCTTGTCGGCCAGCTCCGAGATGTGGATGAGGCCGTCGGTGCCGGGGAAGAGTTCGACGAAGGCACCGAAGTCGACGACCTTGCGGACGCGCCCCTTGTAGATGCGGTTCACCTCGGCCTCCCGGGTCAGGTCCTCGATGATCTGCAGGGCCCGCTTGCCGGCCTCCGCGCCCACAGCGGCGATGTTGACCGTACCGTCGTCGAGGATGTCGATCTTGGCGCCGGTCTTGGCCACGATGTCGCGGATGGTCTTGCCACCCGGGCCGATGACGTCGCGGATCTTCTCGGGGTTGATGCGCAGGGTGGTGATGCGGGGGGCCAGCGGAGAGAGCTCCGTGCGGGGTGCCGCGATGGCCTCCTTCATCTGCTGCAGGATGTGCAATCGCCCATCACGAGCCTGGTACAGCGCCTTCTGCATGACCTCGCGCTCTAGACCCTCGATCTTGATGTCCATCTGGATGGCGGTGATGCCGTTGGCGGTACCGCACACCTTGAAGTCCATGTCACCGAGGTGGTCCTCGTCACCGAGGATGTCGCTCAGCACCGCGTAGTCTTTGCCCTGGG
>JBMTAX010000734.1:0-2089 GCA_049429145.1 Myxococcota bacterium | reverse complement strand
GACCGCTACTTCACGGGTGATGTCGACAATCCACGGGCAACGTCCCAACCCGTCGCTTGCATGCACTGTGAGAACGCTCCCTGTGAACCCGTCTGCCCCGTTGCGGCGACGGTCCACGACGAAGAGGGGCTCAACTCGATGGTGTACAACCGCTGCATCGGGACCCGTTACTGCGCGAACAACTGCCCGTACAAAGTGCGGCGCTTCAACTTCTTCGATTACTCCCACAGCGCGAACCTCTACCTCGAGCCTCAGATTGCCAAGCGGCAGAAGACGCTCAAGATGCTGCGTAACCCCGACGTCACCGTCAGGTACCGTGGCGTCATGGAGAAGTGCACCTACTGCACCCAGCGCATCCAGCTGGCGAAGTATGAGGCGAAGAAGCGTGGGGAAGACCCGCGTGACCTCCCCGACGGCGCCGTCACTCCTGCTTGCGTGCAGACCTGCCCGACCAACGCCATCGTCTTCGGCAGCGTAAACGGCAAGAAGACCGATGGGTCTCTTTCTGAGGTCGCGAAGCGAAAGTCCTCTGACCGTAACTACGAAATGTTGAGCGAGCTCAACGTTCGTCCCCGCACCACCTTCCTTGCGAAACTTCGCAATGCGAACCCGGAGCTCGTCTGACCATGGCATACGACGCGACCTCGGGCATGCACCGCGGCGATATCCCCCTCCAAGACCCCACCACGGGGCGCGAGGAGCTCGTTCGCGGTGACCATGACTTCCACTTCGTTACGGAGGCCGTCTGCCGCGTCGCAGAGACGCCGGTGTTGAAGACACCGAACAGCTTCCTCATCGGACTGATGGTCTCCTTGGGCATCCTGTCTGCCCTAGGCGGAGCCGTTGGCTACTTGATCTGGACTGGCGTCGGTATCTGGGGCAACAACAACCCCGTCGGTTGGGGCTGGCCCATCGTCAACTTCGTGTTCTGGGTAGGTATCGGTCACGCCGGTACCCTCATCAGCGCCATCGTGTATATTTTCCGGCAGAAGTGGCGCACCGCCATCAACCGGTACGCCGAGGCGATGACCATCTTCGCCGTCATCTGTGCGCTGATGTTCCCGGGTATCCACGTCGGCCGCCTCTGGCTTGCTTACTGGATGGTGCCCGTGCCGAACCAGATGGCCATGTGGCCGCAGTTCCGGTCGCCCCTCGAGTGGGACATCTTCGCCGTCGGCACCTACTTCACGGTCTCGTGCCTCTTCTGGTTCACCGGACTCGTCCCTGACTTCGCGACCCTTCGTGATCGCGCTACGAACCGCGTTCGGCAGGTATTCTACGGACTGCTGGCGATGGGCTGGCGTGGTTCCGCTCGTCACTGGCACCACTATGAGAAGGCGTACCAGATTCTCGCCTGCTTCTCGGCGCCTCTCGTGCTCTCGGTTCACACTGTCGTGAGCTTCGACTTCGCCACCGCCCAGCTGCCCGGCTGGCACACCACCATCTTCCCCCCCTACTTTGTCGCCGGCGCCATCTTCTCTGGCTTTGCGATGGTGCAGACCCTGATGTTGCCCGCGCGGTCATGGCTTGGCCTCAAGGACATCGTCACCGTCAAGCACATCGAGAACATGAACAAGATCATCCTCGTGACGGGGACCATGGTCGGCTACGCCTACGGGATGGAGTTCTTCATCGCGTGGTACTCCGGCAACGAGTACGAGGGCTTCGCATTCATCAACCGCGCCTTCGGTCCCTACTGGTGGGCGTACTGGACGATGATCAGCTGCAACGTGATCAGCCCACAGCTGTTCTGGTTCAAGAAGCTGCGCACCAGCGTGGTCGCGAGCTGGATCATCAGCATCTTCGTGAACATCGGCATGTGGTTCGAGCGCTTCGTCATCACCGTGACGAGCCTCCACCGCGACTTCCTCGTGTCGAGCTGGGACTACTTCGTTCCCCGTCCCTTTGACTTCGCGATGTTCATCGGCTCCTTCGGTCTCTTCTTCACTCTCTTCCTTCTCTTCGCCCGGTTCTTCCCCGTGATTGCCATCGCAGAAGTGAAGTCGGTGATGCCGCAGGCGAACCCGCACTACCACCCGCCGAAGGGCCACAAGGCTGGCCACGGGCAGGAGGCGCACTGACATGGCGA
>JBMTAX010000733.1:0-2089 GCA_049429145.1 Myxococcota bacterium | reverse complement strand
GAGAGCTGACGCAAGGCAAAGATGCCTCCGTCTCCGTCATGACCTACTCGTTGCATTATGGCCTCGGCGCCTTTGAGGGTATCCGTGCCTACGAGGGGGAGAGCCGTTCCTACGTATTCCGTCTGCGGGAGCACCTCGAGCGACTGCTTGCATCGTCCCGGATGGCGCTGCTGGAGGTCCCCTTCACCGTCGACGAACTCCTGGATGGCTGCGTTCAAACCTTACAGGCGAACAAACTGCAGAGCGGTTATCTGCGTCCCTTGGTCTTCGTCGACGACGGCAAACGGGGTCTCGGTGCGACAAACAACCGAGTGCGCGTCGCTATCGCGTCGTGGGCGTGGGGCGCATATCTCGGCGAGGAGAACTTGGTGCGCGGCATCAGGGCGCGTGTGTCGAGCTGGGCGCGTATGAGTGCTCGCTCCTTTCTTCCGAAGGGCAAACTCACCGGCCAGTACATCAACAGCATTCTCGCCAAGCGCGAAGCGCTGCAGGCTGGCTTCGACGAGGCCATTTTGCTCGATGAGGGGGGATTCGTCTCTGAGGCCTCGGGGGAAAACATCTTCATCGTCAGCGGTGGTCGATTGATTACGCCGCCGCGGAGTTCACCCATTCTCGAGGGCATCACGCGCGACTCCATCCTGCAGATCGCCCAGCACCTCGGCGTGCCCGCCGAAGAGTCTGCCTTCACCCGTGGACAGCTCTACAACGCCGACGAAGTCTTTTTCACAGGTACCGCCGCCGAGGTGACTCCCGTCCGTGAAGTCGATGGTCGCGTCATTGGGGCTGGCGGGAGAGGCCCCATCACAGAGCGACTGCAGACGTTCTACTTCGATGCTGTTCGAGGCCGTGCCGACGGCTTCGAGCGATGGCTCACCCCCTACTCGGTCTCGTAGGCTGCGTCCCTCAGGATTCGGTCGACTCCACCGCCGTCGTTGCTGGCGGCGGTTGGGTATTCTCTCGCGCCGGACCCGCACGAAGCGCTGCGATGGAGCGTGGCGGCAGCTGCTCTACCGTCGACAGGCGTGCGCGCTCTATCAACCGCCCCTAGCTGTGCTGCGGGGTGTCCGTTTGCGGTGGACGCACATATGTACCCGCTGCGGTCAGCTCCCATGCCCCGAGTTCGTCCTCGAGAGCGAGTCCGAATACCTCATCGACGATGCGACGCCCTTGGGCTTCGTCCTCGACGGGCAGCATCACCTCTATGCGGCGGCGGAAGTTGCGTGGCATCCAGTCGGCCGAGGAAATGAAGACTTCCGGTCGACGACCTGCGCCAAACGCGAACACTCGCGCGTGCTCGAGAAATCGCCCGATGACACTGCGCACGCGGATGCGTTCGGACAGCCCTGGTACACCAGGACGGAGGCAGCATATGCCCCGCACGATCAGGTCGACCTCGACGCCAGCTTGGCTCGCGTCATACAGCGCACGGATGGTGATCGGGTCGACGAGAGAGTTCATCTTGGCGAGGATGCGTGCTGGCTTCCCCGTGCGCGCCCGCTCGATCTCACGATGCACCAACCGCAAGACACGCTCTTCGAGGTCGATGGGGGCTACCGCGAGACGACGCCATCGGGGTGCGTCACAGAGGCCCGTGAGCATGTTGAAGAGCCCTGTCGCATCCTCTGCCAGTTCGGGCCGAGCGCTCAGAATGCTTATGTCGGTGTAAAGGCGCGCAGTGGTGGGGTTGTAGTTGCCGGTGCCGAGGTGCACGTAGCGACGATTGCCGCCATCCTCGCGCCTCACGACGAGGGTGACCTTGCAGTGGGTCTTGAGGCCGATGAGGCCGTATACGACATGGACGCCGCTCTCTTCGAGACGTCTGGCCCAAGCGATGTTCTGAGCCTCGTCGAAGCGAGCTTTGATCTCGACGATGGCGGCTACCTGTTTCCCGTTCTCGGCAGCTCTTGAGAGAGCGCGTACGAAGGGGCTGTCACCGCTCGTGCGGTACAACGTCTGCTTTATGGCGAGAACACGGGGATCTTCCGCCGCTTCCTCGACGAAACGCACCACCGGGTCGAAGCTCTCGTAGGGGTGATGCAGCAGAATGTCACCTGCGCGAATCACATCGAACAGGGCCTCGCCGTCATCG
>JBMTAX010000732.1:0-2090 GCA_049429145.1 Myxococcota bacterium | reverse complement strand
CTGCCAGTCTTGCGGCTCCATGGAGCATCTTGCTGAACGTTTTATGGCGGGCCGTACGTCGACCCTTCGGTGCGCCGTCTGCCGCGGACTCCAGGTCGGCAATGTCATGTCCTACGAAACCCGCCGCTACTGGGCCGTGATTGCCACACAAATCTGCGGGCCCTTTACGGCCAGAGAACTGAAGGTCCTAGTGGAGCACGGCGAGGTCCATGGGGAGAGCTGGCTCTGGACCTGGGACATGCTGGGATGGGAGCGCGTCGTCGATTCTGCGCGCCTCGCATTTGTCGCTGCCTTCGTGCGTGACCTCACTCGCCCCGTGCTGGAGTTGGTGGAGACCGTGAATGACGACGACAATGCGACGATGGAACAGGAAGAGATAAGCACGCTCCTCGAGCAAAATCGTCTACCCCTGAGCGACCGACACCCGGCCTTGGCAGAGATGGCTCTTTATGCAGCGATAGCGCTGTGTGCTGCGACTTTCATGGGCGGGGGGCTGGTGGCTGGAGCGACCCTGCTGGCCTAGCCCCTCGTGAACCCCCGCCGGCGCTGGCACTACATCTGTCTCTAGGCTGCAGCGCGCTGTTCTTGCTTCTCGGCGGCCTTCACGTTGCCGACGTAGGCATCTACCTCGCGCCACCGTCCCTGCAAGAATGAGCGACAAGCCTCGGGGTCACTCGGCATTTCCGCTCGGGCCACGCGTGAAAAGCGCACCCGCACCCCTCGGCCACGACACGACCCCGCAAGGGAATCCCGCAGCGTCGTGAGCCCTTCGAGACCGGTGTGGGCACACAGCACGAGGTCGGCGCTGGGGCTCGCTTGCAGCGCAGCCATGGCACCTGCGACCCGCATGGGCAGCACATGGTGCAGCCTTCGGGCTTCGTCGAGGAGCGCTGTGTCGCCCTTCTCTTCCAGTCGGCGCAAGAGCCGCTCTCGTTTTTTTACCGTGAAGCGAGTGCCCTCGGGATAAATGACGACACCCTCGTCAGCACCAAGTCGCTGTGCCAGGCGGCCAATACGGCGCACCTCGCCCTCGGTATCCCCCGAGCCACGACGAACGAACACATTCGGAATGCGGTTGCCAACGATATCGAGGCAGGGGTCAAAGAGGAGTTCTTGCTTGATTACGTATCGACACCGAAAGCCAGTGGCACCGCTCAGGAAGGCGAGCGGCAAGAGGGTATCGCCGACGCTGACGTGACGCGCGAGGAGCACCACAGGCCCGCGGGACACATGCTCCGCGCCCTCGACTTCGAAGCGGAGGCGAAAGAGCCAGCCCGCGCTGCGCAGGAGCGTCACTGACCACCACGCTTGCAGGCGATAGTGCCAGGCGAACCATTGTGCTCGCGACACGAAGGAGCGAGCGACGTCGAACACAAAGGCACAAACCACGCAGATGACATCGACGACGAAGAAGAGGCCGAGGAAAAAGAGGCCACGAAGAAGGGTGGTACGCCCGCGACTCGCAAAGTCGATGAGCGCCCCTACGACGATCCATGCCGGTGCCAGGGCGACGAGTAACGACGCGATCAGGAGAAAGAGGGGCACCGAGTACATGCGTCGCGAAAGTCGCTGGCGCAGCGCTTCGGTGTCGACGAGGGGAAGGCCAAGGGGTAGCGAGACGTCGTGCACAAGCTGAGTATGGTTCGCGTCTCGCCTCTTGGCGACGACAAACCCAGCGCTCGAGCGGCGAATCGACTTCGCTGTGACCTGGCCATGACAATCCAGGCATGGGAGGAGAGCGGCTCTCCACGGGCAGCCTCGTGAGAACACCGCTGTCCCGGGAAGGGCTCAGGAGGGCGCGGGGCCCCGCGGACGCATCAGCCCCTCTTGGGCGGTAGACGCGACCAGCACGCCACTCTGATCAAACACCTGCCCTCGTGCAAAACCGCGTGCGCCCGACGCGGAGGGACTCTCCATCACATGCAATAACCAGCGATCCATGCGCAATGGCTGGTGGAACCACATGACGTGGTCGAGACTCGCGACCTGCAAAGTCGGACTCACCCAGGTCGCCGCGTGGGGCCGGAGCGCGGTGGTGATAAAGCTGAAATCAGAGCCATACGCGAGCAAGCAGCGATGAAGAGCCTCGG
>JBMTAX010000731.1:0-2096 GCA_049429145.1 Myxococcota bacterium | reverse complement strand
AGCGACGTCGTCAGAATGTGCGATGGCCACCGACAGGGCGAGCGCCCCCACGCGCGGGGGTGCCAGTTCGGCCGCCGCGCGCTGGGTATTGCGGCACCTGTCTATCACCTCTTCGGCGCTCATGCCCGTGAGCAGCACCCCGAACTCAGCACCGCTACGACGGGCGACGAAGGCTCCGTCCCCAAAACTCATGACGACCGCTTGGGCGACCCTTCGCAAAACCTCGTCACCAGTCTCATACCCGTGGGTGGCATTGAGTAGCGTGAAGTCGACGACGTTCAACAAAACAAATGCGAAGTCTCCCCCCACTCGATGACGACGAGCGACTACCCGCGCCCCCTCCTCGTATAGGGCACGTCGGTTCGGCAAGCCCGTAAGCTCGTCGGTGAAGGCCGCGTGTTGCAGCGACTCACGCAAAGCGATGGAAGCAAAGGCGCCACCGACGTGCTGGGTGAACGACCCGATCTGGGCCATGAGGTGCAGAGCCTCCTCCTCGTCACTGACCTCGTCGGGGGGAAACTGCAAGGTCAGCAGACCGAGAACGCGATCGAGACAGAGAATGGGGACGCAGAACTGGGCCTCCCGTTCGTCGGGGCCTGTGTGACGACACCGTAGGTGCAAGCCACCGCGCCACGCGCCATGGGTTCGCCCGGTACGCAAAGCCCAGCAGGTAGCGCGATCGATCTCGCTCCCGAGGGGCGGAGGCTGGGCGTGGGGTGACGTCACGATGCACTCGAGCCGGCGGTCTGCTTGGTTCGAGCCGTAGAACGCAGTGTGGGCGGCGGGAAAGAGCCCGGCAGTAAACTGTGCCAGGACCTTGAGACCCTCCTCTATCGAGGTGCTCAGCTGCACCAACTGCACACACTCGGACGTGATCTGCGCGACGCGCTGCTGCTCGAGGAGGCGGCTCTGCGTGCGGCGAAGCTCTGCCATGGTCTCCTCGAGTTCCTCGGCACGCCGTGTGAGCTCCACCTCCAGAGAACGGCGCGCCGTGATGTCAGCGGCAATCCCTCCGACGCCGAGCAATGCTCCGTTGGCGTCACGGAGAGGAAAAATCGTCTCGAGATAAGTGCGCTTTCCCTCTTTTAGCGTGAGCTCGACTTCTTCGACGTGGGGCTCACCGCTCGCGAGCACACTCGCCGTCATGGACTCGACCATCTGGGCTTCTTCCCCAAAAATCTCGACGTCGGTGTGGCCGATCACTTCATGCAAGTCTCGCTGTAGAAGGCTCGCGTGCTGCCGATTCGACAAGATGAAGCGATGGTCTCGGCCCTTCGCGTAGATGACGAGGGGAGTCTCCTGCAGGAGCGAAAGCAATAGGTCACGCGATACCCCGTCTACCGGAGCAGCATCGTTCGGAGACGGCTCTTCCTTACGGGTCACGCCGTGCCCCCTCTCTGACGACGGAGGAGAGATGGGATAAAGCGCAACGTTCGAGCAGTTGCCGCTGCACGTCGCTGCAGACCGCGTTGATGCGCTCTGTCCCATCGAAGCCAGATGGGTCTACGACGATGCGTGGCGGTGCGTCGGGCAACAACGCCTGAACGACGGCATCGACCACCAAGGCGAGTTCGGGCGCTCGTCCCGATTCGACCATGGCAGAGATTTGCGCGAAGAGTGCCTCAGGAGCGGCGGCGAGGTCGCCATAAAACTCAGCCCGCTCCGGCGCGTCGGGCGGGAGCAGGTTGCGCAGGATTGACGTCGTGGGGAACGTACCCGGCTGTACGATCACGCTGCGAATCCCGAGGGCATTCAGCTCGTAGCTCCAGCCCTCGGCGAGGGACTCGAGCGCAGCCTTGCTGGCATTGTAGAGGCCCAAAAATGGCATGACCTCACGGCCGTCGGTGCTCGATAGGTAAACCACCCTGGGCGAAGTGCTTTGGCGTAGCAGCGGCAAACAAGCCCGCTGGACGCGCAAGGGTCCGAAGACGTTCACATCGAATATGCGCTGCGCCACGTCGGCGGTGAAGGTCTCGACAAGCCCTGCGGCGGCGACGCCTGCGTTATGCACCACCGCATCGAGCCCGCCTTGTTCGGCCACACGCACCAGGCACGCGTCCACAGAAGCGTCATCAGTGACATCCAAGGGGACCGGC
>JBMTAX010000730.1:0-2101 GCA_049429145.1 Myxococcota bacterium | reverse complement strand
TCGAAACCCTACTCGCTGTCATTTTCGTCAGCCAACAACGCCGCGATCTCGGTTCTGGCCGTGGCCGACAGCCCCCGGCGGTCTTGCGGCGAAGCTTCGGCGGCCTGCGACGGGGGCGGCTCGTCCTCGGAGAGGGGGTCACCGAGCTCGCTCTCGAGCGCCGCTGCCAGCGCAACCCGCTCCACGTGGGCCGCCAGGCGGTCGATCAAGACCACGGAAGATGTGGTGCTCACGGACGGCAACACGTGCCGCTTGCTGGGCTGCACCGGCTCCCCGTCGATCTGCAGCAGCAAGAGTTCGTCGGAGGCAGACAGCATGACTTCGACCCGCGTGTCGTCGAGGTCCATCGCTCCGCACGGACGCCCCTCTGTGGCCGAGAACCAGGTCGCAAAACCCAAGGCCTGCAACGACGACAGCTCCTGCCGCAACCGCCGATGGTGACGCTCAACGCCGTCACGCACCATGGAGGCGAGGTCGCGAGGGTGCTCCAGGTTCTGCGCCCAGAGGACGCCGAGGCCTGCGATCTCCGCGGGGGCGCGAAATCCAAAGGCGTCGTCAGTGAAACAGTTGACGACGATTTCTCCAGCAAGGGTGCCCCCGGCCAGGGCAGGCAAGCGCAACTTCTCGCCCTCGACGACGAGCTCGTTCGCGGCATTGCCAAGGGTCGCCCCAAGCGCAAGGAAAAGATCTCGGGCACTGCGGGGCATCGTTGGCTGGCTGAGCTAGGGGTTCAGAAAGAGTTGGTGCGACGACGGAGGGTGGCGAGAGCATCACGGGCCTGTGACCGGACACGCTGCTCTTTGTCCTCGAGGAAGGGCTTCACCACAGCCTTGTCGGCCTCGGCGCCATGCCGCTCCAGCACCGCGAGGGCGAGCAGGCGCTCCCTCAGGTCACCCGCCTTCAGGCTCGGATACACGACGGCGGGGGCAGTGACGACGACGAGGTCACAGAGCCCCGAGAGGGCGGCCACGCGCACCTCTTCATCGGCGTGACCGAGATGTTCGACGAGCACCGCCTCTGCGCGGGCCCGGGGCGCTTCTTTGAGCCCCTGCAACATGAGGGCGAGCTGCAGCACATCAAGCCCGGCGCTGGCCTCGAGAATCGTAAGGAGAGCATCTCCCGCCTGCACTCCGCCGATGTCGAGCAGCGACAGCACGGCAGCGTCACGCACGCGCTCCGTGTCGGCGAGCGCAGCGTCGAGTAGTGGCTTCACAGCCCGGGCATTGCCGCGGCGACCAAGGCCGCGAGCCGCTTGTGCCCGTACCAGCTCGTCGCTGTCGCGCAGTTGCGAGAAAAGTGCGGCGTTCTGCTCCACGCGGGCTTCAACGCCCTGCCCTGCGCTGACAGCTTTGGCGGCGTCTGCCGGCGTGGCGCGGGCGAGGGACCGACGCCACATGAGATCGACGACACTGGGGCCGCTCGGAGAGCGCACCGCACGACGCTCGCTGCCTATGGCTGCGGGGAGGTTGTCAACGAAGGGGAGCGCCGCCGACGCGGAGACCGCCTGAGCGCCACTGGCGAGTTCGCGAGAGGTGGCGACCTGCTCTGACGAAACCATCGGGTCCTCCCTATGCGTAGGTGCGGTTTGTCATGCGTCAGACGCGGGCTGTCAACAGCGCCACCCTCGGGTCTGGCCTCGGATACGGACAGAAGAATGCAAAGGCGTGCGCGGAGTTCTTGACTTCGATCCCGGAGAATGGTTCAAGTCTTCTCAACAACTGGTCCGCAGTAGCTCAGTTGGTAGAGCAGGTGGCTGTTAACCACCGGGTCGGCGGTTCGAGCCCGTCCTGCGGAGCCATTTCACCCTAAGCCGTAACGCGGGCTTAGGCGGTCAACAGGAAGCCTCGGTGGTCACGCCACCGGGGCTTTCTCCGTTTTGGCCCGTGAGAACGCGGGGTTGCGCGAGGTACCGTTCCGAGCGCGCGGCGCGCCCTGCTCTGCGCCAGAGCCGCGGCGTCTGCGGCGAGAGCCGGGCCGGGTCGTTCTGGAGGTCTTTCGGGCTCTGGGACAGACCAGAGACGCCCAGAGACGCCTCGGAGGCGCTTACCACCAAAGAGCCGATGGTGAACGTCGGCGGGTGGGACGTCGGCGCTGCATTTTC
>JBMTAX010000729.1:0-2102 GCA_049429145.1 Myxococcota bacterium | reverse complement strand
TAACTCGTCGATCCGCATCTGGAACCGACTGGCCTCCTCCTTCTTCTTCTGCGTTTGCTCCGCACGGAGGGAAAGGGCATCCACGAGATTGAGCGTACCGTCTTTGCCGAGGTGTAAATCTATTCGAGGGCCCGAGATGAGGAGGCGGGTGATGACCAAATCTCCAGAGAGGAGGGGTCTTACGGCAACATTTATCTCCGCTTGGTCGACAGTCGCGACCACTTCACCTTGAGCGTCGAGCAGGCGAATGTCCTGCATGGACAAGGACGCAGGGGGCGAGAACCGAATTTTCGCCGGGTCGATGCGTCCACGGATCGAGTCGTTGACAACCTCCAGAAAGAGGCGCGGGATCGAATCGCTCAGTTGGGCAAAAGACCCTGCCCGGGCACCGTACTGCTCCTCGTGCGGCGCGCCTGGGGACAGGCTGGCGACGGTTAAGAGCAGTGGGAGCAGCAGCAGGCGCATGGCAGGATTCTGCGCTACTGTCGTCGCGGGTACCAGTTCGGCGTTGGCGCTTTCGCCGAGCTGTGGCACCACTTACGCCGCGGCGGAGGCCTGCGACGCTCTATGTCGTTGGGTCGATGGTACCGGCTTCTGCGAGGGAGGTAGCGGCGATGGCGAGGGTTGGACTGGTCTTCGGTGGGCGTAGCGTCGAACATCTGGTGAGCGTCCAGTCAGCGCGCACCGTGGCAGCCGGCTTGGAGGCGGGCGGCCACACCGTGGTGCCCCTGGGGATTGCCGAGGACGGCTGTTGGGTAGACGAGGTGACGAGCCAGCGAGCCCTCGGCGGTGAGTTGCGGTCACTCTCACCTGCAGGACCTTCCCCCGGGATGGGATTGCGCCATTTTCTCGAAGCGAAGGTCGAGGTCGTCTTTCCCATCGTGCATGGCACTTTCGGCGAGGATGGTACGCTGCAAGGGCTCTGCGAGCTCCTCGATTTGCCTTATGTAGGGGCTGGCGTCGCGGCGAGTGCACTCGCCATGGACAAACTCTTGTGCAAGCGCGCCCTGGAGGCAGCAGGCGTTCCGGTCGTCGAGTATGCCACGATCCATGTGCGTGACACCGAGGCGACCACCTCGGAACGGCTCGCTGACCTCGAGTCTTATGGAATGCCGCTTTTCGTGAAACCCAGTGTGGGCGGGTCGAGCGTGGGCGTCCAGCGCGTTGGCGCTCGCTCCGAGCTGGGCCGGGCGGTGGAACAAGCGATGCGATTTCATGACGTCGTGTTGGTAGAGCGGGGCGTCAAAGGGCGTGAGTTGGAGTGCGCGGTGCTTGGGAATCGTCGTCTCGAGGCCTCGGTGATCGGTGAGATTGTGCCTGGGCGTGACTTCTACGACTACGAAGACAAATACCTGGGCGATACCGCCCAGCTGATCGCTCCCGCCGACCTCCCGGAGAACGTTGCTCGAGAGTTACGCACCATGGCGGTAAGGGCCTTCGAGGCCATCGGCGGAGAGGGTATGGCGCGGGTAGACTTCTTCCTCGAGGGCGAGAAGTTGTATGTCAACGAGATCAATACGCTGCCTGGCTTCACAAGTATCTCGATGTACCCGCGTCTTTGGGGGCTGAGCGGATTGCCGTTACCGCAACTCATCGACCGGCTCGTCGGGCTGGCGCTAGAGCGGCACGCCGACCGTCGCGCCTACGATGATTCCGTCCGCAGCTGGGTTCACGAACTTGAAGTGCGACTGACAGCGTCAGCCTCCTCGTGACGCTCCGAGCTACCGAGCGTCGACACCCAAGGCCCGCAGCTCCCGCGTGTCCCACGCTAATGGTGTCTGTGCCATCTGCACCGGCCAAGCCCCGCTCTGGACGGGCTAGCGATCAATGGTCCACTCGTACACCCCAGCGTTCAGCCTCGGCGACGTAGGCATCCCATGAGTCATCGCCGTCTTCCTGTGCCCACAGGATCCGGAGACGATGGGCTTCCTGGTGGCCCGGGTTGAAGTCGAAGACCCTGGCTAGCTTGCCTCGAGCCGCGTCGGTGTGACCGGTGCGGCGCAACATCGTCGCATGAAGCAAGAGTCGCTGCGGGGTCTCCCGGAGCGACGTGCGGGACACAAAGGCCTCGGCTCGTGCAAGGTCTGCGTCACATTTGTCGC
>JBMTAX010000728.1:0-2102 GCA_049429145.1 Myxococcota bacterium | reverse complement strand
ACACGCCCGCGACGGGGTATCGAACTGCCCATCCCCATTACTGGAGCTTACCCTTTAGCTCGACTCAAACGTGGCAGTTCGAGCTGGTGCTGGAAGTGACCCAGACCTGGCGCAAGGCATCGTGGCTCGGCACTGCGCCACGCATCACCCCAGCGCACCTCGCAGACGCAGTGTCGTCGCGACTCGAGGTAGCGAACGTTTTTGGCGGGTGGCTCGCACTCGGTGTCCTCCTGCAGGTGGGCTTCACCTGCCTCCTGGTTTTCGCTCTCGACCGTCGACGAGTCCCCTATCTCTGGTTTGGTGTGCAAGCCGTTACCGCTTCCAGTTATCCATTGTACATCGCGGGTCTCACTGTCCCCGTTCTCGGGACACTCGACGTTCCTTTCATCGAGCTTGGCCTTATCGTGGCCCTCACCGCTTCCCTGTACTTCACACACAGCTTCTTTAATCTTGGTCCAGTGCCACGTTGGCTGAACGCACTCATGGCACTGTCTGGCGTCATCTCGCTGGTTATCGTCGACCCATTCTGGGTCGTCGATGTCGCGGTGAGGTTTGTGGTGGCGAGCGTGACGGTGTGCATCGTCTACCAGCTCACGACCATCGGGCGGCTTTGGTGGCAGCGCCCCGACAGTCGGCTCGCGCTCGCCCTGCTTGGAGGCGGATGGCTCGCGTTGGCAGGCACGACTTGGTGCGACCTGCTGCATTGGTTCCTTGCCATCGAGCCCCTCGACGGCATGCGGCCCGCCTGCTTTGGCCTCGCGCTCTTTGGGCTGTTTCTTTCGCTCCTGCTGAGCCGCGCACACATTCTCTCGCTCTCTCAAGCAGACGACCTGAATGCGAATCTCAGTCGCCAAGTGGCCGAAGTTGCCGCGGCCCGTAACCAACTCGAGACCGTCAACCGGGAGCTACGTCGCCAGATCGCCGATCGGTCAGCGCAGCTATTCGCGGCGCTCAGTCTGTCTCACGGACGTCTCGACGACGGACCGGTGGAGCTCGGCATCGGTGCCGAGATCAATGGTCGCTACCGCATTGAGGAAATGCTCGGTGCAGGCGCTATGGGTACCGTGTATCGCGTCACCCGTCTCAGCGACGGTGCGCGCCTCGCCATGAAGGTGACGAGTGAGTTGCAGGGGGCGGCTCTCGCTCGACTTGCGCGCGAGGCCCACATCTTGAGCCGGCTGCGGCACGACAACGTCGTCCATATCCTCGACATCGATGTGGCGACCAATGGCTTCATGTATGTGATTTTGGAGCTCGTCGAAGGCGCGTCACTGCGCGTATTCCTCCGCGAGCGCGGGACCATGTCGGCGACCGAGGCCATCCCCGTGCTCCGGCAGATCGCTCTTGGTCTCGCTGCATTGCACGAGGCCAACATCGCGCACCGCGACCTGAAGCCCGACAACGTGTTGCTCACCCCTACGGCGGCGGGGATGCACGTGAAGATCGCCGATTTCGGCATTTCGCGTCTCGACGCCAGTACGGCCACCGACGGGGATGCAGGCCAAGACAGCGCGGCGGAGGAGGGCGGCGACGGTGTTGACGACGGGACCGCACAGCTGCGCGTTCTTCGCGAGAGCCGCGTCGCCACCGAGACCGCGCTGCGCTCGAGGCCGTCGAGTAGGCGGGTCGACTCCGTCGGTCTGCTCCTCGAAGAGCTCGATGACGATGCTACCGAGGATGCCATGGCGTTGCCCGTCAATCTCGACGAGGGCACCGGGCGTCTCGCTCTTGGCACGAGCCAAGACCGTACTGCCGCCGTGCGTCGGCCACGCCCCCCGAATGCACCCGAGCCCACGCCACGCTTGTCGACGGGGTCGATGCGCACCGGCGGCACGGCCACTCCCTCGAGCCTCGACCTTACGGGCACCGGTGCCTTGTCGGGCACCCCCCATTACATCGCGCCTGAACTCGCGCGCTCCGGCTCGCCCAACGACGTGCGCGCCGACCTGTACAGTTTTGGGGTACTCGCTTACGAGCTGCTCGTCGGGAAGCGGCCCTTTGGGACGCCCATCGCCGTGCTGCTGATGCACGCCGAACCGAAGAGGCTACCCCCGCCACCCGCGCTGCCCTCCGAGCACGCGATCCTTGCGCCACTGGTGTCC
>JBMTAX010000727.1:0-2069 GCA_049429145.1 Myxococcota bacterium | reverse complement strand
AGCCATAGAACCCGAAGCCGTGGAGGAAGTGCTAGAGATTTACGATGAGGCACGCGGTGAGATCGACGAGGAGCAGCTGGTCATCGGGATTCATCTCCGCATGGCGGAACTCTCCTGGGAATATCTGCGAGAGGCCGACAAAGCGGATACCCATTTTCGCCGTGTGCTCGAATATGACGCCCGCAACGAGGCCGCCTTTGCTGGGCTGGTGCGACTCTACGAAGCCCAGGAGCGGTGGCAGGACGCGGTCTCTGTGCTTCAGCAGCGGGCCCGCATGGCTGGCGACGAGGGCGCGACGCTTAGGCAACTGCGAGAAACGGCTCGCATCTTGGATGAACGCGCAGGAGACCTCGACGGGGCCATCGAAGCCTATCGACGAATCCTGGAAATGGCAGACCAGGACGCGGAGGCACTGCGCGGCCTCGCCAATCTCTATGAGCGGCGCGAAGAATGGCAGAGCTTGATTGCAATCTTGGAGCGACAGGAAGAGGTCGCCGAGACCCTTGCGGACAAGGTCGCGTTGCGCGCACGTATCGCCCATCTGTGGGAGTCAGCCCTCGAGAACCCGGAGCAAGCGGTCTTCGTCCACCGCTCCATCCTCACGCAAGATGAGGCCTATGCCCCGAGCATGAAGGCGCTGGAGCGCCTCTATACCGCTTTGCAGCGTCCTCATGAGCTCATTGAGACTTATGAGCGAATGTGTGCGGCCACTGACGAGCCGAAGGAGCAGATTCGCTTCCTCGAACACATTGTACGCCTCTGGGAAGGCCTGGAGGATGGGGACCTCGACGCTGCGATCGAGGCGGCCGACCGCATCCTTGGGCTCGACGCCGAACATCTCGGCGCCATCGAAGCCCTAGAGCGCTTGCTGCGCCGCACGAGAGACTGGGAGCGTTTGCTCTCCTGTTTGCAGCGGCACATCGAACTGCTTTCAGATCCGAAAGCGAGGGTGCCGCTGTTCCTCGCGATGGGGGAGATCTACCAGAAGGAACTCGGTCGTACCGAAGCTGCGGAGCGAGCGCTCAAGGGGGCCTTGGAGGCAGACCCGGGTTCTGTCGACGCGCTGGGCGCACTCGGCAAACTCTACGAGCGCAGTGGTAACTGGGCTGACGCCCTCGACAAGCTCAAGAAGCAGGCGCTGGTGGCTGGGGCCACGGCGGAAGGGACTGAACTCCAATATCGCATCGGCAAGATCAACGAGGAAATGCTTCTCGACCGTGCCGCTGCGCAGGTGGCCTACGAGCGGGCGTTGGAGATTGACCCCCGCTACTTGCCGGCGCTCCGCGCCATGAAGGAACTCGCCCGCGCGGCGAAAGATAATTCTGCTTTCCTCGTTTGGCTTAAGCGTGAAGCGCAGTGCGCGGAGCAGCCCAGCGAACAGACGGCGCTGCACACGGAGGCGGGCATCTTCCAACTCGAGGTGCTCGAAGACAAAGAGGGGGCCATCGCTGAACTCGAGGCCGCGCTCGCCATCGAATACGACTACCTCCCCGCAGCACGTGCGCTCGCTGAACTATGCTTCTCGACTGAGCAATGGGAGCGTGCCGAGCAGGTGCTCGATGTCGTCGTTGAACAGCTCGATGCTGACGTGGAATCTGCGGCCTTGGGTCGGGCGCATTATCGACTTGCCTACGCTTGTGAGCGGCTCGCCAAAGAGCAGAAGGCGCTTAAATCCTACCAGCGTACCCATGAGCTGGACCCCACCTACCTTCCCGGTTTGGAAGGCTTGGCTGGCGCACTCTGGCGCGCAGAGCGTTATGAAGACGCAGTCAAGATCTACCAGGCGATCCTGCTGCATCATCGCGAGGATCTGACCGACGCTGAAGTGGTTGATTATTACCAGCAAGTGGCGCAGCTCTTCTTCTTGTTGAATGACTATGAGCGCGCACGGAGCAACGTCGCACGAGCATTGGATATTGATTCTAGTCACCTGTCGTCGCTGCAGCTGCTGGCCAAGGTTTGTCGGGCGCAGAACGAACACGAGGACGCCTATGAAACCCTGATGCGTACGGTTCCCCAATTGGCGGGGGAGGAACGTGTCAATGTACTCATCGAGATCGGGCAGCTTT
>JBMTAX010000726.1:0-2107 GCA_049429145.1 Myxococcota bacterium | reverse complement strand
GGAGTTGCAGCGTCGACGACGTCCTCATAAGGGTATGTTGTTTGTGCGGATGCTGACGTCTCGCGGGCCCGTATCGGTACTCAATGTTCATCTCGATACGAAGCGAGAGGCTCGTGTACGACAGCTGCAACTGGTTCTTGATGTGGTGCGGCGATACCACCGAGATGAACCCTTGGTGCTCGCAGGCGACCTCAACGAAGATACCTGCGACGTCGAAAAAGAGGGCGACGTGTCGGGCGGCGTTGCTCGCCTCCTCGGTCGAGCCGCCTTCA
The DNA here is from genome assembly GCA_049429145.1 of Myxococcota bacterium. Classification (GTDB taxonomy): domain Bacteria; phylum Myxococcota; class UBA727; order UBA727; family CAYLZW01; genus JBMTAX01. The sequence goes on along the minus strand of JBMTAX010000726.1, from coordinate 1,835 downwards.
CGGATGCGAGCTGTGGAGTAGGTCCGACCATCGGCGGACTGCGGCTTGGACTTTTGCAGGGAGCGCTGTTCCCGGCTGAGATCGACCACGTGTATGTGGCGGGGGCCGTCCCCACCTCGAAACGGACGCGGGTCTTCAGCCGGCCACGGGGGGGCGGTCATCTGTCGGACCACGACGCAGTTTTGTCAGTTATTCGTCTCCTCGGCCGGGTCACCCAAGGAGCTTGGTGATGTCGCGGATCGACACCGTGACGATAAGGCCGAGCAGCAGTACGAGGCCGACGAGGTTCACCACGGCGAGAACGTACGGGTTCACCTCGCGTCGAAAGACCCCTTCCCCGATCATGATGAGGACCTTGATGCCATCGAGGGCAGGGATGGGCAGAAGATTCAATAGCCCGAGGGAGATATTGAGGAACGCAAGCAGCCAGAGGAAGTCTGCGAGGCCACGGCTGGCCGCCTCCTTCAGTTCTTTGACGATGCCTGGGGGGCCGCTGGTGGCGGCGCGGGTCTCCTCGTCGCCATGCAGGAGCTTCAAAAGCGCTGCCAGGGTCTTGCCGCTGTAGAGAGCCACGGCGCGCGCGGCCCGTGCTCCACTCTCTGCAAGCCCGACGTCAAAGGCTTCGAAACGGACGCCCACCAGGGGCCAGCCTGTCCCGTCGAAGGTGAGTGGTGAGAGCGCAACTTCGAAAGACTGTGCGTCGTCGCCATCGCCGCGAAGGACGTGCAGTGTCTTCGGCGACGCCGTTGGCAGCGACTCCAAGAACATGGCGGCGGTGCGGATCTGCCGGCCGTCGATGGCGTACACGCGGTCGCCGTCACGCAAGCCAGCGATGGCCCATGGGGTTCCAGTGCGCACGTCGCCGAGGGTCACCGAGCCGCCAGGCCACGCGAAGAAGAAGACCCAGAACAGCACGAAGGCCAACAGGAAGTTGAACACCGGCCCCGCCAGCACCGTGGCGATGCGGGCCCAGCGAGGGGCGTTGATAAACGCGCGTGGGTCGTCGGCCGCGCCCGGCTCGAGCCGGCTCATTCCAGCGATTTGCACGTAGCCGCCGAGGGGGAGGGCACACAGGCGGTACTCGATGTCACCGCGCACAAAGCGGAAGAGCCTAGGCCCGAAGCCGATGGCGTAGGCGAGTACCCGCATGCCTGTCAGACGAGCCACCATGAAATGACCCAGCTCATGCCAAGCGATCAGCGCACCCACCCCGAGGAGGGCGGCTATCAGTTGGGCGGCGGACAGGTCTTTCAGCACGAGGCACTCCCTGGGCAACGACAGGCTCCGCATTGTAGCAGGGGGTACCGTCGGTCGGGGCCTCGTCGTGCCGTAGCACGGCGAGGCGTAAAGCTGCTTCAGTGGTCGTTGCGCTGCCTGCGTTCTCGGGTGGGGTACCCCGAACGACTTTGCTCTCTTGGGGGGAGGGACTGGGAGCGGACCCTCCGGCGGAACGAGGCGGGTGCGCAAGTCGGCGAATGGTGGTTTTGCCTGCCCTTGGTGGGGGCTCTTCGGCGCGATGCCTGGGTTCTCCTGTTGCGCTGCATTGACATGGCACAAGGGGTCCCCTAGGAGCCGTCCAGACCCTCGCTGCTGGCCTCTCACCAATCAGGGTGACCGCGCTGGCCGGGTGGTGACTGCATCGGTGTGGTGCTTCCCGCGCCTCTATCGATGCCCAGGGCGAACTTCGCCCCGAGTAGGACCCCCACGTGATTTTCGCTGAGCGCAGAGAAGAGATCATCCACTCCCACCGCAAGCACGACACCGACACCGGTTCCCCCGAAGTGCAAGTGGCGCTCCTGACCGAGCGTATCAACCACCTCACGCAGCACTTCCAA
>JBMTAX010000725.1:0-2108 GCA_049429145.1 Myxococcota bacterium | reverse complement strand
GCCTGGTCTCGGCCACCGATATCGTCGCCGTCGTCACTGGAGTCGGCTACCGGGCCCGCATCAAAACGGGCATCTGGGGTCTCCGCCTCCGAACCGGCCGCGATCACGACAGCGATGCTGAGCACGATGACATGGCGAACGAGCATCTCTTCTCCTTGGCAGACCTTTTCACACTAGCCGAAAGGCGCGCCAGCCTGGAACAAAGCTGTCCCGTGTCACGACCGCGAGGGGGCGGGCGCCCCTTGATAAAGGCCACGCTTGCTCACGAGGCGCAGCACGTCGCTGTCGAGCAGACCTGAGACGTCGCGCCCCTCCGCGAGGTCCTCGCGAAGTCGGCTGCTTGAAAGTTCCGGCAACGCGAACCCGAGCCGCGCCCGATGCTGGTCGTCGTACCCCGGGCGCGGGACCAAGAAGAGCTCTGCCAGCCGGAGGACCTCTTCGGGCTCTCGCCACAAGTGGAGTTCCTCGAGTAGGTCAGCACCGGCCACCCACAGAAAACGTGCCTCTGGTCGCACCTCGTGGAAGGCCCGCAGCATCGTGACGGTATAGTTAGGTGTCGGCAACAGGCGCTCTGCCTCGACGACATGAGCCCGCGGCCCGAGGCGCGAGAACGCCAGCCTACACATGTCGGCCCGATGCTCGAAGGCGACGAGCTCCTTGCCAAACGCGTGCGTACTCGTCGGCAGTACCCACAGGTCACAAGCCCCTTCCACGGACAGCACCGCGAGGCCCAGCATGCTGTGCGCGAGATGCGGCGGATTGAAGCTGCCCCCGAACAGCGCCACGCTGCGCGAAGGGGGTAGGGGCGGTAGTGTAGCGTCCAGTGACGCGAGGAGCGCAGGGGCGATCACCCTTGCACCGTCATGCGGCTGCGGCGCTGCAGCGGTAAATCCAACGTCGACAGCGCCGCGCCGGTGTGGTCGACCACTCGGGCGATGAGCCGCGCGCGGGTCAGCTCGCATTCGAGCCGGTTCCTCGCACGCAACGAGTCCCCGGGCGCAAGCAACGCGCGACCATTCTTGGCTTCGAGCAGCGGGGTGGGGCGCCCGCCGCCGATCCAGACCGTGGCGTTCATGAGCGCGTCCGCCAACACCTCGCCGAGGTCTGGGACAGCGAGCACGACCAAGCCATCGACGAGCTCGAGCTCTCGTGCTGCAGTGGGCAAGGGGTGAAAGTACCCGGGGTCTCCATGGCTCACCACTCTGGCTCGACGAGCCCAAGGCGGTACCGCGGGGAAGGCACGGATATCGTCGCCAAACCCTGGCTCGCCCGCTTCGCGGAGGTAGCGACGAGCAAGTTCAACTGGCGCGTCGGCTCGCTCCCTTACTTCCTCGCTGTGTGCGGCCCAAATCGCCGCGGCTGCGCTCTCTGCTGCACGCCCAAACAGGAGTAGCAGGTCAGGCAGATCTTGCCCTGCACGAGGCGCTAGCGCCTCGACGAGATCTACGTGCCCCGAGAGGCCGTCGAGTGCCCAGATGTGCATGGCTCACTCGTATCCGTCATATAGGGCAACAGCACGCTGTCGCCGGATCTCGGGTTCGTCGGCGGCAAAAGGGGCCAGCACTTCGGGCGCGAAGGCGCCTGCTTCCAGCGCTCGTCGAGGCTGGTCATCGCCGAAAAGCAGATCGATGGCGAGTCGTCCCCTCTCGAACTCATACTCTCCTCGGTACCAATCAAACCCCTCCAATCGCCTCGCAGCTGCAATCACCGCGACGGCGGCGTGCAGGGGACGAAAGCGAGAGGCGTCAGTGACGTGCATCTGCAAGCCCCCACAGAGCTGTCCCGCGTGTTTTCGTACTGTTGGGCGGAACCAACAGGGGCGCAGCGCAACCCCCTCCACACCCTGCGCGAGGATGTCCTCACAGAAGCGATGGGGGTCTTCGATGTAGGGAGCGCCAACGAGCTCGAAGGGGCGCGTCGTGCCTCGGCCTTCCGACAGGTTCGTGCCTTCGTAGAGACAAGCGCCAGGGTACACGAGTGCGGTACTCGGCGTCGGCATGTTGGGCGACGGCATGACCCAGGGAGCCCCGCTCTCGTCATGTGACCATGACCGACGCCAGCCCTCCATCCACATTACCTCGAGGTCGCAGCGTGCACTCTCGTCGAGG
>JBMTAX010000724.1:0-2110 GCA_049429145.1 Myxococcota bacterium | reverse complement strand
CTCGCGCTCATAGGCGGGCTCACCGCTGCCTGCAGCGACGAGACCCTCGGACGCATCACGGGGCCGCTCATCGCCCTGGCAGCAGGAGCACTCATCGGCGGCGCGCTCTTTCACCTGCTCCCCGAATCTCTCTCCCAATCCGGCCCCGACACGTCGATGGCCCTGACCGCGGTGGGCTTTGCGCTGTTCCTCGTCCTCGAGCAGACCCTCGAATGGCACCGCTGTCGCGATCCCCGTCGACGAGAACCGCGTGACACACAGGCGACGAGCCATAGTTCCATCGGTCCGCTGATCCTCCTCGGCGACGGACTCCATAATTTCATCGGCGGCCTCAGCATCGCGAGCGCTTTTCTCGTCGACCTGCGCCTCGGCCTCGTCACGTGGCTCGTGGCGGCGGCCCACGAAGTACCGCAAGAGCTCGGAGACTTCGGTGTGCTCGTGCACAGCGGCTTCTCTCGGCGGCGCGCGCTACTGTGGAATGTAATCTCGGCCCTTCCTTTTCTCGCGGGTAACCTGATCACCCTCTGGGCGGCCGTGCATGTCGACGTTGCACCGCTGCTGTCGCTGGCGGCAGGGAGCTTTCTCTACATTGGCGCTGCCGACCTCGTCCCCGAGGTGCGCTCGCTGCAAAAGGCCGGGCGCCCCCTCGTGCCCCTCGTGTGTTTTCTGATCGGGCTGCTCTCCCTCTACGGTGTGGCCTTGCTGCATCCTTGAGGCACAAGGCCGCATCACCAGTCGCCCACAGTTTGCGCGCCCTCAGGAAGGCCGCTACCTAAGGGAGCATGACAGAGCCCGCTGTCGCCTCCTCCCAAATCGTGAAGCTGGCGCCTCCGCCCGCTCGCTCTGCCCCTTCGGTGGTGCGTGTCGACGATGACTGGTACGCGGTGTGCCGCAGCTTCGAGCTCGCAAAAAAGCCCATCGCCGTCACCCTCCTCGGCGCCCCCCTCGTCGTCTATCGTACCCAAGGTGGCATAGGCGCCCTGCTTGATCGCTGTGCCCACAGGAACGTCCCCCTGTCACTCGGCAAGACGACGAGTGACCGCATCGAGTGCCCCTACCACGGCTGGCAGTTCGGCCCCGACGGGGAGTGCCGTCATATCCCTTGCCTCATCGGTGACACCGAAGCGCGCGCGCGTAAGGTGCCCGCCTACGCAGCGAGAGAGCTCGACGGGCACATCTTCGTCTATGGCAGGCCCGACGTCGTGCCGCTGCGTGAACCCTATCGTTTTCCCTACTACGGCGACGAGCGCTACACGAAGATTCACTTCGCCATGGACCTGCCGGGCAGTGTGCACGCCGTGGCAGAGAACGCCCTCGACGTGCCCCACACGGCGTTCTTACACGGCGGGCTCTTTCGCAAACCAGGCCGAGACCACCCCATCGACGTCGTCATTCGTCGTGACAATGACATGTGCGAAGCGGAATACCTGGGCGAACCCGCCCCGAAGGGGCTCATCGGTCGCCTGCTCGCCCCAGGTGGCGGCGAGGTACAGCACACCGATCGCTTCCGCCTGCCCGCCGTCACCGAGGTGGAATACCGACTCGGTGACGACAGCCACCTCGTGGTCGCCTCGGCCCTCTGCCCCCGTGGCGACTTCGAGACGCGGCTCTTCGCCGTCGCCGCGTTTCGTCTCCCGTGGTTCTTGCCAGCTCGCCTCGTCGGCGTCGTTGCGCAACCCATCGCACGCCTTATCTTGGCGCAAGACCGCCGCATGCTCCGGCACCAAACTGGGGCCATCCACCGCTTCGGCGGGGAGCAGCTCATCTCCACCGACGTCGACGTGCTCGGCCCACACATTCTGCGACTCTTGAAGAATGCCGAGGCCGGTAGGCGCGACAGTGGCGACGAGGAGAGGGGGCGGGACGGTCCCTTCGAGCGCCGCGTCACCATGCGGGTGTAAGGCTCTCTTGCCCGACGTGCCCATCGTCGTCACGCCCTGTGCTCGGCGGGCTCCTCAGGGCGCGATGGGATCGCCCGTGAGGGCCTGCGCGCGGGCCTGCTCGATCTGGTCATCGCTCAGCGTGGTGGCGGTGTCTCGCTTTTGAAAGATCTCCGCCACCATGAGGTTGCTGTCGGCGTCTGGCCCCGTGTAGTGGTCGAGGCCGAGGC
>JBMTAX010000723.1:0-2113 GCA_049429145.1 Myxococcota bacterium | reverse complement strand
CGAACGCCTTGGTGCGCGGAAGGTGAAAAGCGCACGGGTGCCTGTGATCTTTGACCCCGTGATGGCGAAGGGTTTTTTCGGGGCCATCCTCGGCGCTATGAACGGCGACGCTGTAGCTCGTGGAGCGTCATTCCTGCGCTCGCACCTGGGCGAGGTCGTGCTGCGCCCTGGCGTCGTGCTGCGAGACGATCCGCTCGTGCCAGGCGCGTTTGGTAGCCACCCGTTCGATGGAGAGGGGCTCGCGGTGAAACCGACAGTTCTGCTCGACGACCAGGGGCGCCTCCTTACCTGGTTGACGGATACGCGCAGCGCCAACCGCCTCGGAGTCCCGCGCACCGCCCACGCCAGCCGCGGCGCGACGAGTCTCCCGCATCCGTCCCCCACCAACGTCACTGTCGAGGGGGGCTCAGGCGATCTCGAGTCCATCGTGCGGTCAACGCCGCGGGGCCTCCTGGTAACCCAAGTGCTCGGGAACGCCCCTGACATGATCACCGGCGACTATTCCAGAGGAGCCTCTGGCTTCTGGGTCGAGGACGGCGCCGTCGCATACCCCGTCGAGGAGGTCACCATCGCAGGTCACATGCTGGACATGATGCGCGACGTCGACTGCGTCGGCGCCGACCTCGACAAACGCTCCTCGTTGCACGCACCGACCATTCGGTTCGCCGAGCTAGCGGTGTCTGGCGCTTGACGCTGTCTCTGGAAAACGGATGCGTCTACATCGAGGGGCCCGCAGCCCGGTGAGGGAGCGCATGGGTGACGAGCAGCGCTACAGATCGCCGGATCAACGGCTCAGAATGACCCGCTCCGTCTCCCCTAGCTCAGGCACCGGGATACAGAAGTTCTCTTCGTAACGTTCTCTCAAGGAGCGGACGGCGTCGAGGGCTTCCTCACCGCGGCCAAATTTCCGCAGCTGGCTCAGTCCCTGCCGTCGGCGGTCGCAATCCGGCCCTTTCTGCACGTCGACGATGGCGCTCGCCGTGAGGATATCGAGAGAAGCCTCTTGGCGGGCCTCGAGTACCTTCAATGCGTTGTGGCGCAGGTGCCAACTCTCCTCTTGGGTGAGGCGCACGAGGCGGTCGGGCAACAGGGAACTCTTCCACGGCCCGAGGGCCTCCATGGGTTGCTGGGCGAAGGGATGGTCGAGAGCGGCCAGCACATACGAGAGAGCACGATCGTCGGCACCGCCACGCTCTCCCGCTACGCGGTAAGCGTCGATGGCCTGCGTCGTCGCACCAACCCGGGCATAGGCATGGCCGAGCAGCAAATATTGCCGCGGGGTGCGTTCAGCCATGGGGACCATGAGTAGCTCCTTCACGACGCTGCCAGCCTTGCCGCCATCGATCCGGCGAAGCATTGGGTCTCGCTCCCCGCCGAAGAGCACCACCGTCACGGCGCAGACGAGCACAAAGGGGACCCCAGCAGCCAGGAGTAGACCGAAACGAGTGGCAAGTGCCCGCGTGATAACGACGGCAACGGTGCGTGTGCTGCGAGGCGTCTCGAGCGTGGGTTCACCGTCGACGCGAATGCCGTTCGGCGAGGCCACAATCGCAGGCCCTGGGGCATCCCCCGGGGGGCCATGGGAGACATGGTCCCGCCCGAAAGAGGCACGGGCGAGCGGCGGCGGCGCCTCGGGGCTCGGCACAGGTACGGGCTCCGGCTGACGTACCGCCGCGGGCACCGAGGTGCCGCAAGCAAAGCACTCGCGCCCATCGACGGTTCGGCCACAAACTGGACAACGACGCAACGACAACGACGGGCCTCCCTTTGCACGGAGCGTACTCCTGATTCGCCCTCGAGGTGAAATCCCCCTCTCTCGGCCGCCGAGCCGGACCTCCTCGTTCCGAGGCGAAATCGGTACAGCGTCGAGCGATCAACGGGCCATCCGCACCACGAGGGCGATTCTCGCGGCGGCTCGACTTGACGTGCCTCTCGGCGCGTCTATTGTCCCTCCGTCCCGCGCGCCTTTGGTTAGGTGCACGGAATTACGAGTTTTTTTCCCAGCGATGGGTCCCGGGAGGCCGGGAAGGAGAGCACATGGGCAAGATCATCGGCATCGACCTTGGGACCACCAATAGCGTCGTCTCCATCATGGAGGGAGGAGAGCCGAAGG
>JBMTAX010000722.1:0-2126 GCA_049429145.1 Myxococcota bacterium | reverse complement strand
CGGGGGCCTTTTGCGTGTAGGGGGAGCGCCTCTTCCATGACGTCGAGGCCCGTGGGTCCCTCGGGGACACGCAGATCCGCTATGCTCCTCTCCATCACCTTCGAAGGTCCTCTATGCGACGGTCGACTCAAGCGGTTTCCCTCTGGCTGGTGGCCTCCGGCGTCGCTGCCCAGGGCGCGTACGGTGCAAAGCCCACTGCAAGATGCGAGGACGGACAGACCCTCGTGCAGCAAGGCGAGGTGGCCTACGCTGGCCCTGGTTTCGGCCACGCCGTTCGGTACCGCTTCGACCGCACGCGTTGCGTCAAGGTGCTGCGACGCTCATCTGACGGGGGATTTCTGCTCGTCGAAAGCGCTGGCGAGACGGCGTTGTGGGTGGCTGATCCTGCCGACCCTTCCGAGCAAGGCGCCGCCGCCAGCGAAGAGGCGGTGCCATTCGACCCGTCGTTTGTCGTTGTCGTCACCCAAGACGCTGCCCTGTATCGCGCACCGAAGCTGCGTGCCTCGGCCATCACCACGCTGGAGCCGGCGACGACGCTGACGGTGCTTGGGGCCTCGGCCGATGGACAGTGGTGGTACGGGGATGCCCAAGGCCAGCGCGGCTGGGTTCCGAAGGCGCATACCGCTGCGGAGCTGCCGGCGGCAGGGCAGACCCCCAGCGCGGGCAGCAGGCCTTGGCGCGCCCCCGCACTCGATGAGACCGCACCCGCACCGCCGGTAGCTGCAACGGACGACGGGGAACCACTTGTCGTCGTCGAAGGGGGAGCTGCCGCCAACGAACAGCTCATCGAGGAGCCCGCGAGCGAGATGACGAGCCTTGCTGTCAGTCTCGATGCGCCTCCTAGGGCGAGACGCCCTCATCTGACCGTGGCCCTCGGTGCCTCGACGTGGAATCAACGCTATCTCTCCGACGCACAAAACGACCCCTACCATCGTTACGCTCTGTCGAGCACCGGTGGGCACCTCCACGTGGGTTATGGGTGGCGAGGTGATCTCCCCCTGGTCGTCGATGTCCGCGCCACGGTCGGTGGGTATGGGTTCGACTTCGCGGCCGCTGGGCCGGCCCCCCCGAGCTACGGCCCCGTCGGCTGGGTCGAGTTGTCGACGTTGGTCGGAGCACGGCTATACGGTGATCCGTGGGTCGACGTGGAGGCTGGGCTCGACCTTGGCGCGACCGCGGTATGGATCACGGACCTCATCGTCGACGGGGTGGTGGTTCCTGCCTTCACTCCAGGGGTTTACCTCGATGCCATTCGACCCACAGTGCGCGCCGTGTCACGCCTCGATGAAGGGCGGCAGGGAGTCATTTCTTTCGAGGCGTCATTGCCAGCTGGGTTTTATCTCATGGTCTATGACCCGGCATTGCTCCCAGAGGAGATCTCTGGGGTCAAAGACCAGCTTCGCCTCGACGACACGAACGCTGTCGCTATCGGAGAGCAATCAGCCGAAGCACCCTACGTCCATCCCTTCGTCGGGGTCACCGTTTCGGGGTCTTATGGCTTCGACCTCGGCGATACCTTGCACTTATCTCTGGCAGGACATGGAGGCGTTCGCCAAGCGTTTATCGCTGGGCCCGGTCGCCGCGTATCACCCGATACCGATGCCGACCCCTCAATGGCTTGGGATGGCATCTACACCGAAGCCAGCAATGTCGACTTATTCGCGGGGATCTCCCTCGGTGGACGCTTCTCCCTCTGACGTTTTCTCGATGAGGTGACGCGGCACCGCCGTTGGAGGAAGGAGCGACGCGCTCACTGGCATCGAAGCCAGGTGGAAGTCGTCTACCACCGTCATCCCTGCAAAACGCGATATCGGTGAGGTGTCCCCCGGCACCCTCCGAATGACAATGCCTGCGACCCGCGTAGGATGGTCCCGTCGAAGCTCGGCGTAGATTTCGGGATCGTGCTCGCCGGAGTCGCCGACGAGAAGCAAGCGACTTGCCGGGAGGCGATCGAGTAACACCTCGAGGTGACGACGCTTATATTGCCGCTGCTCGAAGAATGGGTCAGTGCCATAGTTCTTTAAGAGCAGTGGGCCTTCGGGAATACCGTGGCGACGAAGGAAATGCGTGATGCGCGGAAAGAGCGCCAGAGGACTGCCCGAGACGTACACCACACCAAGTGCTCC
>JBMTAX010000721.1:0-2130 GCA_049429145.1 Myxococcota bacterium | reverse complement strand
GGCCCCCCCCCCCCACGACGATGCAACGGGCGAGGAGGTCGCCGAGATCAGTGGCTCCCTCGGCTTCGTTGCGCAGTTTCTCGAAGAACACCTCGAGTTCGCGCACACGCATCGCCTCGAAGAGGACCTCGCGACCCCCCGGGAAGAGGCGATAGATCGTCGCGCGCGAAAGACCCGACCGCGCAACGATGTCCTCAACCGTCACTCTTGCGAGACCGAGTTCGTCGATGCACGCACGTGTGGCATCGAGGACACGCGTCTCGTCACGCGTGAGAACACGTATCTCGCGGACGGCCCCCTTACCCATGGCTGAGACGTTACGCACGTCTCTGTCTCACGGTCAAGACATCTGTCACACTTCGGATGCTCTTTTTTGTTCCCCGAACGCAAAGACACATCCACCCATCCACAAATGCACGTCCTCGGCCACGCTCGGACCGACGGCCGACCGCCTCCTCTCCGCCTGCGGCAACGATGGTGAGTCAACGACTGCCGACACGACAGTGACCGCCGACGAGTTCACGTGCGAACCCACCGACGCTGACTAGCCCGTCGGCAGGACGTAATCCGCGAAGCGGTCGCGCAGCGTCTTTTTCGAGAACTTACCCACGCTCGTCTTCGGAACTTCGTCGATGAACACCACGTCGTCGGGCAACTGCCATTTGGCGAGACGTGGAACGAGGAACTCGATGACTTCGTCCTTCGTGACAGTCTCGCCATCTTTCGGGACGATGCAGGCGAGTGGCCGCTCGGCCCACTTCGGGTGCGGCACGCCGATGACGGCTGCTTCCTTGATCTTCGGGTGTGCCATCAGTTCGTTTTCGACGTCGACGGAGGAAATCCACTCGCCGCCACTCTTGATGAGGTCCTTTGTTCTGTCGACGAGGCGCACACGCCCCTGGGCGTCCATCGTCGCGACGTCACCGGTGCGCAACCAGCCGTCGGCCGTGAAGCTCTCACCCGCCCGCTCGTCGTTGTAGTAGGTCGCGGCGATCCACGGGCCGCGGCACTGCAGTTCGCCGCTCGTCTCGCCATCCCACGGCACGGGGTTCGTGGTGTCGGGTTCGACAACACGACACTCGACACCGAAGTTGATGCGACCGACGGTGGTGCGTAGCTCGGCCTGCTCTTCGTTCGACAACAGTCTGTCGGCGGCGCTCAATGTGCACGTCGAAGCGATGGGGCTGGTTTCGGTCATTCCCCACGCCTGGAGAATCGGCAGGCCGGTCTGCTCGCGGTACGCCTCGCTGAGAGCCTTCGGAACGGCGGAGCCACCGCACGGAATCGCGCGCAGCGACGACGTGTCGCGGCCCTTCAGTTCGGGCAGAACACCCATCCAAATGGTGGGCACACCCGCGGCAACGGTCACCTTTTCATCGACGATCAGACCTGCGATCGCCTTGCCGGACAAATCGGGACCCGGCATCACGAGGCTCGCACCAGATGCCACCGCCGCGTGCGCGAGGCCCCAGGCATTCGCGTGAAACATCGGCACGACCGGAAGGATGATGTCGCTCTCGCGGGCGCCGAGGCTGTCGACGGTCATCGCCCCCATCGTGTGCAGGTACGTGCTGCGGTGGCTGTAGACGACACCCTTTGGATTACCCGTGGTGCCGCTCGTGTAACACATGCTTGCCGCCAGGTTTTCGTCGCGCACATCGAACGCGACGGGCTTCGCCTTGGCGAGCAGTTCCTCATAGTCGTGCACCTGCACACCCGGAACCACGGGCATGTCACCGGGCGCATCGTCCATCACGACGAGGTGCTTCACGCAACCGAACGTCGGAAAGAGCGGCAACAGCAGACCCAACAACGACTTGTCGGCGAAGATGACCTCGTCGTGCGCGTGGTTGACGATGTACGTCACCTGCTCGGGAAAAAGACGGATGTTCAGCGTGTGAAGTACCCGGCCGGTGCACGGCGCAGCGAAGTACAACTCGAGGTGCCGCTGGGTGTTCCACGCAAACGTGGCCACACGACCGTCGGCCGAGATGCCGAGATCATCGAGGACACCACCCAGGCGGCGTGTGCGGTCCGCCCACTCTCCGTAGGTGATGCGCTCGGTTCCCCGGGGCGTCGCTGTCGTGATGGTCTTGTCGCGGTGGTATTTCTCCGCCCGGTCGAAGAGAT
>JBMTAX010000720.1:0-2130 GCA_049429145.1 Myxococcota bacterium | reverse complement strand
ACGGTCGCTCTCGTCGCGTTCTTGGCGGTCTGTGCCGCGCTCTACGTAAAGCTGTCGACGGGGCGCGATATCCGCTCGTCCTCGCGCCCCCGGACCTCGCTCAGCCTCCCGCTACGGCGCAAATCTTCCTCGACGACAAGTTAGTGGCGACGGCGCTGCCCGCATCGGTGACCTTGGAGGAGGGTGCCTCGCACCAGCTTCGGGTGGAGGCGGCGGGGTTTGCGGTGTTTCAGCTGCCGCTCCCCCCGGGTTCGCACAACCTCCAACTGTTGAAGCTTCCTCTCGTCGCTGCAGAGGCCGTCGTGAACGAGGGCGATGCACCGAAGCAAGGCGATGCGCCGAGCGCGGCTGTGCCCAGCGATACAGTCGCCGGGGAGGTGGCAGCGGTCGTCCCGGAGTTGCCCTCGACGACGACGTCCCCGGACAAGGTGGAACCGGCCGAGAAGACAGAGCCCCCGCCCGGTGTGGAAGCCTCGGCCCCTGTGGCGGTGCAAGAGGCCGCGGTCACGCCAGAAGACGCCGAGGCTCCCCTCGTGTCCGCTGCTGGCGTGCAAGTGGCCGATGCGGGTCCGTGGCGTGTCAGCTTTACCACGATCACAGATGGCGCATCCCTGGCGGGAGCGCGCGTGTATCGAGACGGTGCTGTCGTCGGCACGACCCCTTTCGAGGCAGAGATCGCCTCCGACGTCACCTCGGTTCGCTTTGAGGTCCAAGCCGACGGATATGCCGTGCGACAGCTCGACATTGAGCGTCGTGGGCGTGACCATGTCGGTCCATCGAGCCTGCGCTTGCTGAAACCTGCCGAAGAGGAGGACAAGGCCGCCGCGTCCTCTATTCCGGAACCCGTCCCCGCCCGCGAACAGGCATTGCCCTCCTCTCGTGCTGGGACGAAGTCGGCGGAGGCGAGCCCAGTTGCGATGCCACCGGAGCTGCCTATCCCTGCGGTATCCACGTCGGGGGCGCAGGCGCCGGTTGCGCCCGCCGAGGCGCGTACTGCCGATCCGCCGAGCGCAGCCGAGGGTGGTGAGTCCACTCAACGACGACAAAGGGCGGTCCGGCCGAGACAAGTGAGCCTCGCCCTCGGCACGCGTCCCATCGCTCAGGTGATCGTCGACGGGAGTAAGATCCCGCAGACCACACCCCTCATGGGCGCTCGAGCGCTGAAGTTGAGGCCCGGTGAGCACACGATCCAATTCGTCGATACAAAGACGAACAACCGCTACCGGTACAAAGTGACGCTGCCAGCCGATAGCCCGAGCAACAAGCTGATCATCATCCTCGGCGGGGACATCAGGGTGAAGGAAGGGACCGTGAAAGCGGTCGAGCTCAAATAGAGAGGTGGTCGTGAGCGACTGGAGCGAAGACGACGGAGACGCACGGAGCGGGCGGCGTGCTTTCCATGAGTTTGAGTGCCCGAAGTGCGATGCGAACAACCCTTCCGAGGGCTTCAGCTTCGGTGACGAGATCTTCTGTTTCTACTGCGGTGCGACCTTCAAGGCCATGGAGCGCGACGGGCGCCTGCGCTTGAAGGAAACTTGACCGGGCAGGCAACCGGAATGGCGACTCAACCCTGCGGGCAACACCGATTCCGTCGTCGCCAGTGCCCATGACCCTGCGCGAGGGAGAGGCTTCGGTCCGAGGTGGAGCCGGAGGATATGCCCCTCCTTGCAGCTCCACTTGCATTCACAAACTGTAGGAGGAGCATCATGGCTCACTCCTGTTTGTGGGCCTGTCCCATCGACGCTGCTCCTCTTCTCTCGAACGACGCGAGTGTCGTCTTGCACTCGCTGAGTTCCTGGACCGCGAGCTGTTTTTCTTCGATGAGGCGGACGCGATCTTTCCGATATTGAGCCTCAACTTGCTGCGCTTTCGCGCGAGCTGCTTCCTGTTCTTCCTCGAGAAAGCTCAACTTCAGGTGCAGCTCATCGACCTGCAGTTCGAGGTCGACCGCACGGTCTTCCAAGGTTGCCTTTTCTGCCTCGAGGATTTGGCACTTCTCCTCGAGCGAGCTTCTTGCTTGTGCAGAGGCCGAAGCGTCCGCCGATGCCTTCGCCAGCTGCGAGGCGAGCGTCGCGGTACGTTCCTCGAGGTCAGCGTCTAGATGCGCGCTCGACTGTCGCGCCGCTTCGC
>JBMTAX010000719.1:0-2132 GCA_049429145.1 Myxococcota bacterium | reverse complement strand
GTCAAGGGGTTTCTTCACCCGGGGGCGAGCCCGGGATCTGCATCCCCGAGGCGTCAAGGTGAGGCTGCAGCAGGCGCTGCATGTTTTTGCGTGCATGAAAGAGCCGCGACATCACCGTGCCCCGCGGGATGGAGAGCACGTCGGCGATGTCTTCGTAGCTGAGGCCATCGACCTCCCGCAGTACCAGCACCCGACGGTGATCTTCCGAGAGCTGGTCGAGGGCGGTGCCGATGGCTGCCCCGAGCTGTTTGTCGCTCACCGCCTTGAGGGGGTTCGCCGCGGAGAGCTTCGGTGCGATGTCGGCGCCGGCGTAGATGGCGTCTTCGCCAAACTCCGCCGGACGCACGCCCTCGAGGTCGACCTGCCGTCTTCGGGCCACGCTTCGCTGCTTGTCGATGCAGAGGTTCACGCAGATGCGGTAAAGCCACGTCGAAAACGCGGAGTTTCCCTCAAAATCATCGAGCTTGCGATGCGCCTTGATGAAGGTGTCTTGCACGGCGTCCATGGCGTCGTCGCGGTCCCGCAGCATGCCGTAGGCTACGGCAAAAAGACGGCCTTGGTTGCGCTCGACGAGGCGCTTGAACGCGCGCGCATCTCCTTGGCGGGTAAGCTCTACGAGACGCTGATCTTCCGCTCGAGCATCTTGCTGGGCCGCCCGCTGGGCTTGCGCTTTTGCCCGTGCTCGTTCCGCAGCAGCGAGCACCTCCGCCGACAGGCCCGCGCCGCCTCCCTCGGAGGGGGCTTTCGCTGCCAGAGTCTTTGACGCGTCGCTCATGGGGCAGGGCTCCTTGCGGGCCCGACTATGCCACGATTTGCCCGGGGCGCCTCTCCCGGAGTGCCGTTTCCGTCGGGGGTGGGTGTGACCCTTTGGCCGATTTCTGGACTGGGAGCCCGTCGCGAGCGAAAGAACAACGCGGTTGTAGGTCGAAGTCGTCTCTCGGAGGCGACCGGGGCAGGGAGGCGCCATGGAGTCCGCTGCAGTGGTTCGCGTGAGGGTTTGTCACACCCCTGAACTCCACAGGGCGCTGCTCTGGCTGTGGCTCCTGCTGCTCGGCGGCGGTCGTGAGGTGTTTGCGCCCATCGCGAGCAACTGCGCAGTTGACGACGACTGCGGAAACGCAGGCTATTGCGAGAAAGGATACTGCGTCGCCAGGTGCACCCTTGATGACCACTGCGCCGCGGACCAGGTTTGCGGACAGAGCGGTCGCTGTCAGCGCATGCCCCGGGCGGCTGACAAAGGCGACTCCGCTGGTTCGGGCATCATCTTGCCTGCGCAGGATGCGGGTGACGATGGCGGCAGTGACGTCGACGGCGATGGCGGCACTATCGGCGATGACGAGGACGGCGGGTCGCTCGACCAAGATGCTGGTGATGTCGAGTCCATCGACCCCCACGAGAACGACGTCGAAGAACCTGGCCTGAACGACGCAGGAACACCCTCCGTCGCTCCAGGGGATGGGGGTGTGCAGCCAGCCCCTGCGACCGACGGTGGTGAAACCGCCATTGACGATGGGCAAGAGGTCCCCATCGAGGACGAAACGCTCCCCGAGGCGCCTCCTCCTCCCGTGCCCAACATCGATACGTTCCTGGCGAGCCCCAGCGCCGTCAACATTGGGGGCACCGTGACCCTCTCGTGGCAAGCCCGCGACGCCGAGACCTGTCGTCTTCAATCGCGGACCCCGGGGGAAGCAGGGTGGCTGTCGGAGTCGGTCATCGTCTTCGGTGCCATCAGCAGCCACAGCCTGAACGTCTACTCGACGCGCGAGTACCGTGTGAGCTGCACGGGGGCGGGGGGGACCGCCACGTCCGACGTCACGGTGGACGCGGCGCGGGCGTATCTCACATCTCCAAGCCCTGCGCTCCTCGGCATCGAGCCCGAGCTCGTCACCGTCGGCTACAGCTACACCGGACCCGGCACGTGCACCACCACTCCCGCAGATGAAGACGAGACCACAGACGGCATACAGCTCACCCTCGGCGCAGAGACCACCGTGACCCTCACCTGCGATGGTTACGGTTCACCCCTCGTCCACAGCCTCGTGGTGCCGCAGCTCCTCATCAGCTTCGTGGGCCCCGACATGCCTGTGCCCTACGGAGAGAGCGTGAGCTTCTCCTGGCGGCTCGGGGTCGCG
>JBMTAX010000718.1:0-2141 GCA_049429145.1 Myxococcota bacterium | reverse complement strand
GTCGTGGTGTCTGCCATGGGGAAGACCACCGACGGGCTTCTCGAACAGGCACGACAGGTAGCCAAGGCGCCTCCGCGTCGAGAACTCGACATGTTGCTGACCTGCGGCGAGCGGGCGTCGATGGCATTGCTCGCCATGGCACTCGACGACGTTGGGGTTCGGTGCATCAGCTTTACGGGAAGCCAGTCGGGCATCATGACCAGTGACCGACACTCCGACGCGCGTATCCTCGAGGTCAGGCCGTATCGCGTCCAAGATGAACTCGACGACGGGAAGGTCGTCATCGTGGCGGGATTCCAGGGCGTCAGTTATCGCCGCGAGATCACGACCCTCGGTCGAGGCGGCTCCGACACCACGGCCGTCGCGTTGGCGGCCGCGCTCGATGCCGTATCATGCGAGATCTACTCTGACGTCGACGGCGTGTTCACCGCCGATCCTCGTGTCGTGCCCCAGGCGACCAAGCTCGAGGAACTCGGTTACGAGGAGATGCAAGAGCTCGCCGAAGGTGGCGCCAAGGTGCTGAACGCACAAGCGGTGCAGTTCGCCAAGGCACGTGGCATCGCCATTTACGCGCGCAAGACCGGCGATGCAGGTCTCGGCACTGTAGTGCGCAAGGGAGCTTCGCCTCCCGCTGGCGGCGTGCGAGGCATCGCCCACAAAGGGCGCCTCTTTTCGCTCCTCGCACACGACATCGACAACGCGGAGGCGCTCCTCGCCCACCTCGAACTCCACCAGCTTCGACCGGGGCAGCTGTTCGGCCAGGCGCGCGAGGGTGCAGCAGGTGCCGGGGGCCTCTTCTGTCTCGTGAGCCCCGACGACGCCCACGGGCACGAACAATGCTTCGCCACGTTGCCGAGCGGCTGTGAGCGCGGGGCCGATCGTGCAGCAGTGTCGTTGGTGGGCGAGGGCCTCCTCGAGTCGGGTCGTGTGCTCCAGGCCCTGCTGTCGGTATTGCGGGAGGAGCAGATCCCCTGTCACGGTCTGTCGACCTCAAGTTTCAGGGCCACCGCGCTCGTCGACAGCGAGCGATGTGATGACGCCGTGCGGGCCTTACACCGACACTTCCTCGAGCACGAGCGCCACGAGGCGGCCGCTGACACTCCGCCCCTCTGAGGCTTGGTGCGCAAAACCCCTACATATCGCACGGACACATGTCGGACGATGTGACCGTTACACGGCTCTACACATCCTAGACGCCGGCGTTCGTGAACAACGCCGCAGAGGGTGACAACTCGCTAACGCCTGCCGCGCCCGCGCCCGCAGAAGACCTCAAAACCGTCGAGAAAAAGGCATCTTATGGCGATCTTCAGAACTGCACGGAACTTGCTGGGCGACTCATGTCCCGGAGAACTGTCCATGTCGCGTGTGCTGCCGTTGGTCTGTGTCTTCTCGTCCGTCCAACTTTTCCTTGCGAGCGCCGAGGTACGCGCCGGAGAGGAGCACCCTCTCGTCTACCCACCGCCACCCGCACACATGAGCTTCCAGCCCCTCGAGCCGAACCCCTATTTCGTGCAGGATGAGCACGACCCGCGCCTTCTCCATCCGGCGCCCGGGGCCAAAGAGCGCGGCATCGACCGCGGCTATGTGGAGCGCATGGCGCGCGGGGCGAAGCTCACGCCAGCTCTCGACGTGCTCGACCGTGACGCGCCCCTGCCGACTTCACAGACCTCGCAGCTGCAGCTGCCTGACCCGGCCGCATTGCCGCTCGCGGCCACTGCCGTCACCGGTAACGTCCTCGTCATCGAGGGCAATGACTCGCTGACTCCGATGACCCAAGAAGGCCGCATGTTCGACCATCGTCGAGGACTGGAGACCGTCATCTCGCAGGTGTGGCAGCGCCTCGGGGACAACTTTGACTTCATCACGGTGATGACGACGTTCAAAGACGCAGGTGTCGCCGCGTACTACCTGCCCCTCAAGCAAGATGTCGCCGGCCTCGGGGAATGTGACTTCAACAACGGCAACACCTTCGGTTGCATCTTCGACCAAGTGGGCGCCGGGCTGCAGGGCTTCGTCTTCATGAACAGCATGGGTTACTGGCGCGACTGGGACACCCAGATGAAGGGGGCGGTGCAACCCACTGGTTCCTTCGATGCGAGCGTCTACGCCGTGATGGGGCAAGAGGTGGCGCATCGCTGGGG
>JBMTAX010000717.1:0-2141 GCA_049429145.1 Myxococcota bacterium | reverse complement strand
GGGAGACCGTGCGAGACACGAGCGTTCAAGGCGACTCGCGCTTGCTCGCCGCGCCTGAGCCCTGTAGAGCCACGCGACGAGGAGTCCCCGCGTCGTCATGGTCGGCGTCTGGGGACCCCGGGATGGATGGCACCTGGCGGGCGGAACGGAGGACCAGCGATAGGCATCCTCCGACCCGAGGTACCGTGGGCGGGCGCGAGAAGCGCCGAACGAGGTCGAGATGCGAGAGGTCGTGATTGTCGCTGCTGTCCGTACCCCTATCGGTGCCTTCCAAGGGGCCCTGTCGAGCCTGAGCGCTCCTGCCCTCGGTGCCGTAGCCATCCGCGCCGCCCTCGAGCGCGCAGGTGTCGCGCCCGGGGAGGTGAGTGAGGTGATTATGGGCGAGGTGCTTACGGCGGGCGTGGGTCAGGCCCCCGCGCGCCAGGCTGCGTTGGCGGCGGGGCTGCCGACGAGCGTGCCCTGCCTGACCCTCAACAAGGTGTGTGGCTCTGGGCTCAAGGCGGTCATGCTGGCGCGCCAAGCGATCGCCCTCGGTGACGCCCAAATCGTCGTCGCTGGCGGCATGGAGTCGATGTCGAACGCGCCCTACCTGTTGCCCTCGGCGCGCGGCGGTATGCGCATGGGGAATCACAGTGCCGTCGACAGCATGATCCACGATGGTCTGTGGGACCCCTACGGCGACGCGCACATGGGCGGTTTCGGAGACCTCTGTGCGAGGGAGCACGGGTTTTCCCGCGAAGACCAAGACCTCTTTGCGAAGGAGAGCTACGAGCGCGCGCTCAAGGCGCAGAACGAGGGGTTATTCGAAAAGGAGATCGTGCCCGTCGAAATCGCGGGCAAGAAGGGGGCTGTCGTCGTTGACCGCGATGAAGAGCCCGCTCGGTACCTCCCCGAGAAGATGTCGTCTCTCCGTGCTGCCTTTGGCAAAGACGGCACGGTCACGGCGGCGAATGCTTCGAAGATCGATGATGGTGCCGCGGCACTCGTCTTGATGAGCCGCGAAGAAGCCGTGCGCCGAGGACTGCCTGTGCTCGCCACTGTGGTCGCAGACGGCACCTTCGCACAGGAGCCCAAGTGGTTCACGACTGCGCCGGCGGGTTCCATCACTCGCGCCTGTGAGCGGGCAGGTCTCGCGCCAGGTGACGTCGAACTCTACGAGATCAACGAGGCCTTCAGCGTCGTCACCCTCGCCACCATGAAGGAGCTTGGCCTCGACCGTGACCGCGTGAACGTACACGGCGGCGCCGTCAGCCTCGGCCATCCGATCGGCTGTTCCGGGGCGCGCATTCTCGTCACGCTCGTGCACGCGCTCGCACACCACGGCAAGTCCACGGGCTGTGCTTCTCTTTGCATCGGGGGCGGCGAGGCGGTCGCCGTCGTGGTCAGGCGCTGAGGACGGGTCCGATGACAATGCGCGATGCAGGCTCAGCTCTCGCGATAATGTCCATCACGTTACTCACCGTGACTGGCTGCCCGTCGCTGGTGGAGGTCGAGGAGGCGCTCTTGGTGGAGGGCGCCCTTGACCGAGACAGCGCGGGCGGCACCAGCGATGACGCGGTTGTCGTCGACTACGGGTCGAGTGGGGCCCGTGCGGAATGGTGGCCATGCGACGTGCGCCTTACCGCCCAAGGGTGCGTGGGCGAGCATCATGTCAACGTCTACCTCTCGCTGCCCACGGTGACCTCTGTCAGCGGCGTGGGCCAGGCAGCGTGCGTGAGCGGTGACGAGGCGGAGGGAGTCTATGAGTTGTTTGCCTCACGCGGGGCGGGCGCGTCCTACGCTCTCGGCGCTGACCTCGTCGCTTTTGCGATCGTGGCATCTGACGTCGACGATGTGCCCGGTGCCGTGTTCAACGACGACGCGGAGACGACGGCAGCCAGTGCCATCGTACAGGGCAACGTGCGCGTCACTCGGTGGGCGGGCTTGAACGGCTTCGGGCTCGAACTCGACGGCAAGACCGCTGGGGGCCACGACGTCAGTATCTCTTTTTCGGGGCCTGCGTCGTCGCCGCTGAGCATCGCCACCTTGGAGAGCCCCCAGACTTGTGTCGCGCGGGCTCTCGTCGGGGGGTGAGCTGTCTCGCGTACCGCGATAGGCGGCGCGCCGCAGGTCCAGCACGGGACGCTTCCGCTTCCCGAGCA
>JBMTAX010000716.1:0-2143 GCA_049429145.1 Myxococcota bacterium | reverse complement strand
GCCACCATGAGGTTGCTGTCGGCGTCTGGCCCCGTGTAGTGGTCGAGGCCGAGGCTATGGCCGAACTCGTGGGCCAGAATGGCAGCGGGGTTCGGATCGCCGGGCGGCGTCTCCTCGGCGAAGAGCACCGCACCGAGCTGCTGAATAAACACTCCCGACGCAGGCGCAATGGGCTTGAAGGTCTTGAACACCATCACATCGAAGCCGGGGCTCAGCCACTGACCCGCTGGCATCACCTGCGCCATGAGCCGCAAAGGATCGTCGGTGCCGTTGGCAACGGCGTCGGCATAGGCAGACTCTTGCGCCGCAGTCAGCGGGTCTCGCACCGTAGATTCCACGACGATGCGGAGGCAGGCTTGCGCCAGAAGCACGTTGGCCTCGGCGAGCACGGAGTCGAAGTCCTCCGCGGTGAAGCTCGCGCTCAGGTTCTCGAACGAGCTGTCGAGGAGATGCACCCGGGTCGGTAGCTCAATGACGTCGCGGCCATCGTCGCAAGCCCTGTCACCGCCGGCCGCCGCGCCAGCATCGTTCGCAATCACGGCGTCGGCACAGCACGGCGCGGGGACGCTGCGGGGCGCACAGCTGGTGACGAGGGCAGCGATGAGGAAGAGACCCACGAACCCTCGATGAGCGAACAGCATGGTCGCCCCTTTCGGAACTTGGAGTGCGGAAGCGCTCTTTCACGGTACCACGGCCGCGGCTCCGACGCGCCACGGGAGCCACCACGAAAACGCCGGGCGCGATGGCCCGGCGTCTCGTGGGGTAGCAGTAGCGGTCGTTGTCGACGTCAGCCGCAGTTCGAGCTCACCGCGATATCGATGCGGTTGTTCGAACCGTCGCACTCGTTGAGCGTGCTCGTACCAGTACCATCGTCGTCGATCACCACGCGCACGGTGTAGTCGCCGTCATTCAGGTTATCGAGCTCGAAGCGCACCTTCTCGGCGTCGCCGGGCTCGAGGGGCAGCAGCGTCGACACCGTGCCGAGCAAGGTCGGCGTCGCGCCGCCCAAGAGGTAGAAGCTCACAGGCAGCCCCGCGCCAATGAGAGCAGAGCCTTGGTTGTAGACCCAGACCTCGACGCTGGCGTCGCAGAAGCCGTCGCGGCCGAAGGGCTGGTAGGGCACAGCGTCGGGGGCAGCCTGGGGGTCGACCGTCAATAGCGCGTTCAAGCGGTAGGTGTTGTGCTCGACCCAGCTCGGCGCCTCTTGGCTCGGGAGGGTGCCGTCCTCGTTGATGTTCGAGATGTGGTAGCTGTGCTGGTTCCAGATGCGCCGCGTCGAGACCCAGTTGTTCTCGGCGTCGCCGAGGACGCGGATGCCCGCGAAGCCCTTGGTACAGTTCGTCAGCACGTCTTCACATTCGAAGTCGTTGGTGCTCACCACGATCTCGGCGCGGCCGTCGTTGTCTACGTCGACGATGATCGGATACTCGAGCGCCGTATAAGAAGTGTTTGCCTGCTCATAGAGCACAGCGCCGGTGCTTCCATCATAGACCCGCAGCTTGAGCTCATCGTTGTAGACAACCTCGGCCTTGCCATCGCCTTCGAAGTCGAACACCGAAGACCCGGTCATGTTCGAGGAAGCATCTTGGGTGGCGACGCTCCACAGCTTCGCCTCCGCGAAGGTAGGCGCGGGCTCGACAGGCAGGTTCACGCTGAGGGCCACATACTGAGACTTGCCTGCCACGCCGATTTCGGGTTTCCCGTCGCCGTCGAAGTCGGCCACCGTGGGGGGACCAATACGGCCTCCGTAAGAGCCTGCGGTGGTCCCCTCGATCTCCACGGGGCCCCAGATGACCACCCCGTCTTCGCCGTCGTGGATGCGCACAGTGCCGTCTGCCGAGACCACCACATCGGCGATACCGTCGTCGTTGAAGTCACCGATGGCCGGGAAGCCGTCGGGCAGCGCGCTGTCGGCCTGCCATTTGATGGCTCCGGTACTCGTATAGACCGTGCGGCCCGTCACCACTTCTTGGGTGAACTTGCCGGCCACCAACGCGCGGTCGAGGTCGGCGACCACGCTCAAAAGACCGGTGTAGAGGGTCGAGTAGGTCTGGGACGTGGTGTCGAAGCGCCCGTTGATGCCTTCGCCGAGGGTACCGCTGGCCGCGGCTAGGTTGGCGGCGAGCGAGGCGCCGTCCCACAG
>JBMTAX010000715.1:0-2163 GCA_049429145.1 Myxococcota bacterium | reverse complement strand
GCAGCGTGCAGAGAGAATCCCTCGCGAAGTGCGCAGAGTCGCTTCGGTGTCGTGATCTCGTCGAGGAACGAGGTCTGCTTGGCGGGAGACCGCTGCGAGAGCCGTACACCGAATTCCTGACAGCCTCGTTGGCCCAGGCCTCCAGCCACAGCACCTGCCGCGCGGAATCCCCGCCGACCGATTCGACGTCAGCCCGCTGCTTGAGCCGTACACCGAAATCAAGACGGTGCCGGTGCCCGCTGTGCGCCGCGTCGTCTGCGCCACACCCCGCGGCACACACCGCGCGAGACCGCTCACGCTCGAGCAGATCTCGTCTGTCACGTCGTACGTTCACTCGGAAGCCATCTCGTCGGCGCCGAGACAGGTCAGGACTGGCTGCTGGCATTGCGCAGGGTCACCCACCTCGATTCCATCGATGCACCTCGCTGCGTCGACGGTCACGCGCGGATCGTTCTCGCACCCCGAGGCACAGCCGTCGAGGTCAGCCGCTCCGGCATCCGCATTCGGCGTACCGCCGCTCTGATCCACCATGAACGTGACTGCACACGCTGTGGTGCGCGCACATAGCTTCTCGCAGTCCACACGTGGGCCGCAGGCAGCACTGGCGAAGAGGGAAACGAACATCGAGAGGCGACTGAAGGGCATCATGAAAATTTCTCCACGGCGCGGACGTACTACAATGACCCTCGTATGGGACCTCCCGCGACCTTCCCGCTTGGCTTGACGCTGCTCCTCGCATCCGCAGGAGCAGCCTCGGAGGAGGGATTCGGAGGAACTTCCCCCCACCGAGAAAACGTCGAGGTGGACCCAGAGTGTCTCTTGGAAACAGAGCCTGGGCGGTGGGTGAGCTGCGACGACGCGGTCGCCCCCCAAGTTACCTCCACGGTCATGCCGCTCGTCTCTTCAGGTTCTGCGCCTGACTCTACCCACACCGAGCATGATGGCCTCCTGGAGGCGCTGGACGCAGCGGCGGCCAGTGCGCCTGCCGGTGCCGCATCATCGACTTCCCCGCAGCCCCCGCCATTGCCGGGGCCCTATGACATCGCCATTGCGCGCGTCGCCGATGCTGCGCCCGCTACTTTTCCGCTGGTAAAGTTGCGTGAGAAAGTGGCGGCGTATCCTGCAAAAGTGGAGAGCCTCCTCGAAGTTCCCTTCGGTTTCGCCGAGGCAGAGGCGCTGCGCGCCGAAGAGCGGCTATGGCAGGAGATCCTCGCGCACACGGAGGAGATTGCCGTGCGACGAAGGTCGACCTGTGTGCAAGACCACATGCCGCAGTGGCAATCCACCTATCGCGCCCCTCCGACGTTCCGCATGACTCCGGGTGGTCCGGTGCCTATCCCGGTCGCGGAACGAAATCCTCTGCCCACGTTTGATCCTCCGGGGTGCGAGCGCATCAAGCTCGTCGACGAGGCCCTCATCGCGCAGGTCGCCCGCCTCCATGAGATCAAACAGGTCCTGCAATCGGGGCGGCTTGGATTTTTCGAGCGGGACGAGCGTCGCGCGCTGGAGCGTGAAGCCGAAACCATCGAGGCCGAATTGGGCGACGGGCTCCCTCAGCCGCTGCCACTGCCCACAGTGACGACGTTGCCCACCCTGCAGCTCGCCCCTCCCGGGTTCGGCAGCGAACCGTGAGGGCCCTCCGTCCACAGAGGGCCTCCACATTCGACCTAGCGACGCGAGCAGTGCTCCCAGGGTCAGCCGGCCCCCGTGAGGGCAATGCGGTCACGAAAACGACGATGGACGAGGTCGCGCAGGCCTCGATGGGCGGGTGCTTCGAGGTGAGGATCACGCTCTGTTAGCGTCCACGCGAGTTCCCGCGCCAGCTCCAGCAGCGCGGCATGTTTCGCGAGGTCGGCGAACAGCAACGTCGGCATCCCTGACTGGCGAGTACCCAGGAAATCTCCAGGCCCACGAATGGCGAGGTCCTCCTCAGCGATGCGGAACCCATCGTTCGTCGTCTCCATGGCGCTGAGACGTCGGCGCGCATCCTCACCACCACTGCCGACCAGCAACCAGCATTCGCTCGTCGCTGCGCCACGGCCAACACGCCCTCGAAGCTGATGCAGCTGCGACAGACCGAAGCGCTCCGCATTGGCGATGACCATGCACGTCGCCTCCGGGACGTCGACGCCCACCTCGATCACCGTGGTTGCAACGAGAACG
>JBMTAX010000714.1:0-2182 GCA_049429145.1 Myxococcota bacterium | reverse complement strand
CCGTCGACGAAATAAAACGGATTCTCGCCGCCCTCACCTGAGTTGCTGCGTCCCCCGAGTGCGCGCATCGCAAGGAAAATGTCCCGCTGGGACTCGGCGCTGATCGCCCCAAAGCTCATCGCGCCTGAACCGAAGCGGCGCGTGATCGATGTGACCGGTTCTACCTCGTCGAGAGGTAACGCCTGGGGGGCAGCCACCACGTCGAGCAGGTGCCGCGGGTGAATAGGAGACGTGGTCTCAAGGTCAGCGAGCAGCTCCTGGTAGCGCTGTTTCGCGGCGCTCTGATCGGTCGTCTTGACGAGGTCATGCACGAGCTTGGTGCGCGCGCTCGTCATTGCATGCCGCTCTCCTTCAGTCCCCTTGTTGTGCTCCTTGAGCAGCCATGTCGAGGGAAGGTCGTCGTCGTCGGCATTCTCCAGGCCATGGGTGTGTCCGAGCAACTCCTCAGCGATGTGCTGTAGCTGAATCCCGCCGATAGAGGTGGGTGGACTGACGTCAGGGAAGAAGCGTCGAAGGAGCTCGTCGCCGAGCCCTACGGCGCAGAAGAGCTTGCTCGATTGGTAGCTGCGCACGACGCTGATGCCCATCTTGCTCATGACCTTGAGCAGTCCGCTCTCGTAGGCCTTGGCAGCGCGCTCTTCCCGTTCGTCGGCGGCGCTCGGTTCTTGCGCGCCCGCGCGGGCGAGCTCGAAGCTGAGTGCGGGGCACACCGCTGTTGCGCCAAATGCGATGAGCGCAGCGACCTGGTGGGTGGTACGCGCATCTCCCGTCTCGACGACCACAGATGATTCAAGCCGAAGGCCCCTGCGGCTGAGTTGTCGCACCACAGAGCGCAGCGCGAGCAGGCTCGGCAGGGGGGGGCGCTGCCAGCTCGCGTCCTTGTCGCTGAGCACAAGGATACTGCAGCCCTGTCGCACCAGCGTCACCGCATCCTCGGCCAGTCGCTCGAGCGCATCATCCATCCCTTTCGCGCCGCCGTTACGGTCGAAGCAAATGTCGAGCTCGCCGGTGCGAACCCGCGGCTGACCTGGCAGGTGCGCGAGGGACCGAAGCCACGCGAGTTCACTGAGGCGCAGAATCGGAGTTTTCGCCAAGATGGCGGGGTTCGGCGGAATGAGCTCTTTGGGCGCGAAGATGTTGGGGCGCTCGCCGAGGTAGGTGGAGAGATCCGTCACCATCTGCTCGCGGAGGTAATCGAGTGGAGGGTTCGTCACCTGCGCGAAGGTCTGGTAAAAATAATCGAAAAGAGACCGCCTCTCCGAGGACAACACGGCGAGGCGCGAGGTGTCACCCATCGACCCGATGGGCTCCTTCCCGCTCTCGAACATCGGCTCGAGCATTTTGTCACGCTCTTCCCGAGTGAGGCCGAAGAGCCGTTTCTTGGCGAGGTAGCGGGGGGCGGGTGCCTCGAGCCGCTCGAGTCTGTAGAGCCTCGCGTCGAGCTGTGCCCCGGCATTCTCCCGTGACTCCGAGGGGTCGCGAAAGTGCAATGCACCATCCTTGAGCCGCAGGGACACCCCAGCTCCAGCCTTCAATGTTCCCTTCTGCAAAACAATCTTGTCGTCGAGGTCAAAGACACCGGCTTCAGAAGCAAAGAAGAATCGATCGGCCGTCAGCGCCCAGCGGCAGGGACGAAACCCATTACGATCGAGGCGGCCACCAATGGTTTCCCCGTCGGAAAAGGCGATAAACGCGGGACCATCCCAGGGCTCTTGGGCGCGAGACCAGAAGCGATACCAGTGGTTGGTCTCTCCCGCTGGTGGGATCATGATGGCGAGGATGTCCTCGACGTCGGGGATGGAGCTGCGGTACTTCAACGCCTCGGTCATCTCGTTGAAGTGCCCCGAGTCGCTGATGCCCGTATGCGTCAGCAGCTCGTCGGGAGGGAGCCCTAGGGCCTGCTCCCTTGCCAGCGACCAAGAGCGGTTGGCCTGGATCGTATTGATCTCGCCGTTGTGGGCGATCAGTCGGAAAGGCTGCACCTTGTCCCACGTCGTCACGGTGTTGGTCGAGAAGCGGCGATGGAACACGCAGAAGCGGGTCTTGAACGCTGGGTTCACCAGGTCTTTATAAAAACGCGGCAGTGCCTCTGCGGTGGTCAGGGCTTTGTAGACGATGGTGCTTGTCGACAGCGAGGCGAAGAAGAACTGTTTCGAGATGCCTTGCTGCTTCATCTTGGTGC
>JBMTAX010000713.1:0-2186 GCA_049429145.1 Myxococcota bacterium | reverse complement strand
GAGCCGGCCTTTGACATCGTCACCGACGATGACGTTCTTGCCGCTGTCGTCGCCGATGAGGCGCAGAATGTTCTCTATCTCAGCGTCCTGCATGTCGATGGTGATTTTCTTGCCGCGGTATTTTTGCGCTGCACTGCCCTCCTGGGCGAGAGAGCTGAGGGTGATGGCCTGCGGCGCGGCACGCGGCTGCGGCCGGTCGCCTGCGCCGTTTTGCGCCACGGCTGGCGAGGCAGGACGGAGATCCCAATACACCGCGCCAGCTTTCTGCCAGACGCTCTGCTCCACTGCCTGGGACAAGCGCAACTCCACGCGGACCGCGTCGCCGACTTGGTCCGCCTCGGTCACGACCACGGTGTCGAGGGGACCCCGATGCAACGCTTGCTGCCCCACCGCCTCACGTGCAGCCCGAACTCCCTCGAGCAAGATCACCTTGCGAAGGGGACCGTCAGCCACGGTTCGGACGGTAGCCGCGGCCGTGACGTCGAGTTTCAGGCGCCAGAAGCCGTCCTTCTGCTCGAGGCCGACCCCGCTCAGCTCAGCCGCCCTGCCGAGTTCCCGTGGCTCTGCGCCCCCACGGAACACGACGCGCAAGCCAGCATCGGTCGCAGCCACATCGTAGTGAGGCAGGCGGCCGGCGCGCCCATCGAGCACCACGCGAGTTCTCCCCTGGTGGGCTGCCACCCGTGCGCGCTCGACGGCAGGAACCCCGAGGTCCTTGCGCTCCCCTTTCGGTCCCGACACCTCATAGAGGTCGACGACAAGGCGCGCCGGGTCCTCGACCTCCTCCATCTCGTACCGCTGCACGGGCCCGTCGGTAGCGATCTCGACGATCGAGCCCTCTCCGGAGCTCCGCGCACTCACGCCAAGGAACTTGGAGGCGGCTCGCGGGGCGTCAGTCTCCCCGACGAGTTCCAGAACCGCGGTGGTATTCACTGGGGATGAGGAGGTCTTGGCAGGCACGACGGACGCGCCGCCTGCGACAGTCCGGCGCACAGACAACACGACGTGATTGCCACGCCGCTCAGCTGTGCTTTCCGCGTCCTCCGTCAGCTGTACGACAACTCGGGCGACTTCGCCGCTCGCCCCCCTAAACTGGGAGGTAGTGACGCTCTTCACCAGCGAAGACTTTGCCACCGTCAGAGACGGGAAGCCACTGACGTCGGCCCCCGGAAGGTCTAGCACCACGCGCGCCGGGTTCTGCAGCCGGAAGAGCGTATACTCGAGCGTAGCGCCGGCCCGAACCGCAATGTCCGCTGCCTCCTCGAGGGCGACCCCGGGCACCTGCACCACTTCGATGGAGTCGACACGGCGCAGTCCCTCGGCTCGGACAGCAGCGGGGACCACGAGCAGAGCGGAAAGCGCGAGAGCTGGTAGCGGCGCGAGCGGTCGGAAGATCATCGCGAATGCTCCTTGAACCCCAGTCCCCGACTCGAAACGTCGCCCGTGAGGAAGGTCGCCATTTGGAGAGAGGTCGTCACGAACGAAGGTGCCCATCGGCACTCCTGGGTCTAGGTTGATCTGACAGTCGACCGATTTCGAAACGGGCGCAAGTTTTCTGCATCAGTGATCCATCCCTGGTCAGAGGCGTCCCCTTAGGGATCCTGCGGGTGCGCCAAAAAGGCGGCTCGGGGGAAGCGAAAAACGAATCGTGCCTGCGGGCAGGAGCCTGCAGGCACGATGGACGAGTGGGGAGCCAGGGCATTTACAGGCCGGTGGTCTCCTCCTCGAGCTTCAAGGGCTTGAGGACCGGGATGCGTTTACCGGTGAAGTCGCGGAACTCTTCCTGCACCACGATTTCTCCCCGGCGGATGTGCTTGATCTGCCCAAAGCGCTTACCGATGAGGGTGCCGATCCGGACGGTGTGCCCCTTGCCCGTGGGGTCCATCACCATGGCCATGGGCGTCGCTGTCCCGACGACGACGGCGATCAGCTTCAGCTTGTCGAGTTCGAAGCGCTGCAACTCGGTCAAGCTCTCCTGCTCTTGCTCTTCGAGAATCAGCTCATCGAAGTAGGTTTTGAAAGGATCCCGTCGGTTTACCGCGTCATAGCTGTACCCGAGTCGCTCGGCCTCGTCGGCCGCTGGCGTAGCCGCCTCAGCCGGTGCGTCACCTGTGTTGGCCTTCAGGGAAGGACGAGGGGCGGCTACCGCCTCCTCCTCCTCTTCGTCCCCACAGCCAAGCTGAAGG
>JBMTAX010000712.1:0-2189 GCA_049429145.1 Myxococcota bacterium | reverse complement strand
CGCCCTCCTCGAACAGGCGGTTGCCGCGACGGCAGCGGGTCATCGACGCGCCATGGCCGTAGCGCGCCCGGGTGTGACCGAGGCCGACCTCGAGGCGGTGCTGGGGTTCGAGTTCCGTCGTCACGGCGCAGCGCGGCATGGCTATGAGCCCATCGTCGCCGCCGGGGAGAACGCTTGTATCCTGCATTACATCGAGAACTGCGACGAGCTGCGTGCGCAGGAACTCGTGCTCATCGACGCGGGCGCCGAGGTGGGGATGTACACGGGTGACGTGACGCGCACGTTCCCGGTCGGCGGCTTCACGTCGTGCCAGCGCGCCCTCTACGACGTGGTGCTACGGGCCAACGAGGAGGCAATCGCAATGACGAAGCCGGGGGTGTCATTGCGTGACATCGACGCAAGAGCACGGCTCGTCCTCGCCGAGGGTCTCGTCTCGTTGGGATTACTCCAAGGGGACCCTGAGGAACTCGCCCTCAAACGTCCTTTCGATGGCATGCCCGAGGGTCACCCCGGGAAGGCCCCCCTCGATCGCTTTTACATGCACGGGACCAGTCACTGGCTCGGGTCTGATGTCCACGACGTCGGGGCCTATCACGACGGTAAGGCGCCCCTGTGCCTAGCGCCCGGAATGGTCTTCACCATCGAACCGGGCCTTTATGTTCCGCGCGACGCCCATGACCTCCCCGAAGGGTATCGAGGCGTCGGCATCCGGATCGAGGACAACATCCTCGTGACCCACGATGGCCATCGCAACCTCACCGCCATGATTCCGAAACACCCCGACGCTCTCGAGTCGTTGGTCGGTTCTGAGCGACTTTGAGCGACGTCGTCGGCAGCAGCACCGCGCGTCCCGCGGACACGTGCAGGCGGCCCTTGCAGGTCAGAGCGGAGGCCAGGTTATCGTGCAGGCCCATCGAGGGTGCGCAGCAACAGCCGCATCACCGGGTTCTCTGGCTCTTCGGCGAGGGCCTCTCTCGCGTGGTGGAGAGCGCGGGTATTGTCACCCGCTTTGTGACACACCAACGCGAGGGATGCATGGGCGTCAGCGCTGTCTGGTCGCAAATGCAGGGCGGTCTCGAGGGCTTTCTCCGCGGCGTCCAGCTTCTCCTCGTCGAGGTAGCTCCGCCCTAAGTTGACGTAGAAGGCTGACTCTGTTGGGTCCAGAGCGACCGCCCGCTCGAACGCATCCGCAGCCTCATCGACCTCTCCCGCTTGGTAGAGCGACATGCCCAATGCGTTGGCGACTTCGGCTCGGTCGGGATACTCACTTTCCGCTTGACGTAGCAGCGGAATGGCGCGCTCGAACTCGCCGAGCGCGTGCAGGTTTCTTCCGAGCGCGAAGGAGACCTCGCCGTCGCTCGCGTCGATGCGAAGCGACTTGGTAAAGGCCTCGACAGCCCGGTCGGTACGGCCGAGCTGCTCGAAGGCGAGGCCTCGCTGGTAGGCTGCATGAGCATCACCGAGGGCTCCCCCGAGGGTGGGGGCGTCCCGCAACTCGAAAAAGTCGGCGCTCACCATCTGCAGCTCGAACTGGCCCAAGGGGGCTACGTCGAGCGGCACTTCAGCGGCGTAGCGCAGACGGTCTGCCGGATCGTCGTAGAGGTCTCTCTCGAGGTGCTCTGTGCAGGCGCGTGCCTCCTCGAGCAGCGTCGTTGGCGCCTCGGGCGAGGCGAGGACCAGGGTGTCTTCGCTCATGGCCTCGAGCAGGACCGTGGGCGCAAGCGGCACCAGCTCTTCGACGACGCCGCGGACCAAGGCGGGATGCAACGCCACGCTTGCGACCCCATCGCCGACCAGGCACGCCGCAGCAAAGGGGCCGTGGCGAAGGACGAACGCGTGTGCGCTGACTTTTCGCGTGCGCAAGTGGCGGCCGCTCTCCGCGCGGTAGTGCTCGAACCGATCCTCAGGATCATCGGCGCTGTGCTCGACGGCGACGAGTCGACCGTCATCGCGCCGCATCGCGACCAGCACGTGGCCGTCGCCGCTCTCCGCGAGCACTTCCGGCCGAGAACGGCGGTACTGGGGGGCGCGGAGCATGAGCTCGGCGTCCCCGGGCAACACCGCGAGGTCGCGAAAGGACGCCCTGGCCAACCAGCGGTCCACCCCGAGCTGCCCGTGCCGCAGAGCTTCCGCGAGTCGACGGTAATGCAGGGTTGTCTCGACCCCTCGGCCTCGTACCCGCAGCTAGC
>JBMTAX010000711.1:0-2191 GCA_049429145.1 Myxococcota bacterium | reverse complement strand
TCCGAGATCTCCCTCCACACCCTGG
Organism: Myxococcota bacterium; assembly: GCA_049429145.1. Lineage (GTDB taxonomy): Bacteria > Myxococcota > UBA727 > UBA727 > CAYLZW01 > JBMTAX01. Next base: position 2,166 of record JBMTAX010000711.1, on the reverse strand, counting down.
CGGGAAGAGCGCCCCTTTGACAGAGACCCGGGGGGTACAGATACCGTCGCCGCCTCTGTCATTACAGGATCTGTTTTGCTCGCGCTTGCACCTCTTCTCCACAGCCTCGCGCAACAGGGCCCCACCGCCGGTGGCGAAGGCGACCTCGGCGCACTTCTTTTTTTGGGGGCCTTCGCGGCGCTCTTCCTGGTGCTCGGCGTCGCGTTTTTGCGAAAGCGACGAAAAGAGCGCCTCGAGTTGTTGGGGCGCGCGTCAGAAGAGGCTGACAGGGAGCATGGCCTTGCCGACTACGTCAGCGGCAAGAAGCAACCCCCAGCCCTCGACAGCTCTACCAGCGGCGCTCTCGTTCCCCAAGCGAGGGCACATGACCTCGTCAGCGCCGAAAAGGACGCCCTCGCGAAGAAGGCGGCCGAGGAGCGCGCCCGACGAGAACGGGAGCGGGCCGAGCGCGAGGCAGCCACCGCCGCCGTCGATGACGAGCGGGAGCAAGCCGAGGCGCGCCTCGCTGCTGCTCGGGCGAAGGAGGAGGAAGCCCGCACCGCTTCACAGGAGGCGCAAGAGCGCGCGAAGCAGTTGCGCGGGGCGCTCACGGCAACCCGTGACGGCTTCATCGGCCGCATCAGCAAGGTGCTGGGCGGTCGGGATATCGACGAGAATGTTCTCGAAGACCTGGAGACGGTGCTCTTTACCGCGGATATCGGTGCCCGTACCGCGGAACGTCTTCTGAACGCCGTGCGCCAGAAGCTGAAGGCTCGGGAGCTGAAGGACGCTGGCGTCGTGCAAGCGGCGCTCAAGACAGAGGTGCGCAATATTCTCGCCCAGGCAGCGCCTAAACCCCTCGCGCTCGATGGGGCAAGACCGCGTGTCTTCATGATTCTCGGCGTCAACGGCAGCGGGAAGACCACCAGCATCGGCAAGCTCGCGGCGCAGCTGAAAGGCGAGGGGCACCGCGTGCTCCTCGGTGCAGGCGACACTTTCCGCTCCGCCGCTGCCGAGCAGCTCGAGGTGTGGGGCAAGCGATCTGACTGTGAGGTGGTGCGTGCCGAAAAAGATGGCGCCGACCCCGCCAGCGTACTCTTCGACGCCATCACCACCGCGAAACAACAAGGCCATGACGTGGTCTTGTGTGACACCGCGGGGAGGCTGCACACCAAGGTGAACCTCATGGAGGAACTCCGCAAGGTGGCCCGCGTCATCGACAAGGCCGAGCCCGGCGCGCCTCACGAGGTGCTCCTCGTGCTCGACGCCACCGTGGGACAAAACGCCATCGCCCAAGCGAAAGAATTCGGGGCTGCAGTGCCCCTTACGGGCATTATTCTGACCAAGCTCGACGGAACCGCAACGGGTGGCGTCATCATCGGCATCGCCGACGAGCTGAAGGTGCCCGTGCGCTATATCGGCGTCGGCGAGAAGATCGGCGACTTGCGTCCATTCGACGTTGACACTTTCACCGACGCGTTGTTCGGAGAACACGCGGCTGACAAGAACGCTGCGGCCTGAAGAGGGCCATCTGGGAGGATCCATGCGAGCCAACGTGACGGTGCGATTGAAGGCCGGGGTGCTCGATCCCCAAGGCGAGGCGGTACGACAGGCCCTCGGTTCTCTCGGGTTCCCTGGGGTGAACGCGGTGAGGGTCTCGAAGCTCGTGGAACTCGAGGTAGAGGGCGATGACCCAGCGGCCGTGCGCAGCAGCGTCGAGAAGATGGCCGCGGCGTTGCTCGCGAATCCCGTCATCGAGAGCTATAGCGTCGACGTCGTGGAGCCAAAGCGATGAGCGTCGCCGTTGTCACCTTCCCCGGCAGCAATTGCGACCGTGACTGCGTGCACGCCGTGGAACACGGTGTCGGAGCGGGCGCTGAGCGAATCTGGCACAAAGACACGGAACTTCCTGCGCACACCACCGCGGTGATCTTGCCGGGAGGATTTTCTTATGGTGACTACCTGCGTTGTGGCGCCATGGCGGGTCGCAGCACGCTGATGCCTGCCATCCGGCGCTTCGCTGACGCTGGCGGACCCGTGCTCGGTATCTGCAACGGGTTTCAGATTTTGTGCGAGGCGGGGCTCCTGCCGGGTGCCTTGCTGCAAAATCGCGAAGGCCTGTTTGTGTGTGAACTCGTCGAGCTCGAGGCAGCGGGGGGCACCCGAGGACTCCTCTCTGGCTACGGC
>JBMTAX010000710.1:0-2192 GCA_049429145.1 Myxococcota bacterium | reverse complement strand
GGTTCAACCTGCAAAGGAACGGGGGGGAAGCGATGAAGTCGCTCTGGCTCGGCGCACTGCTCGGGGGCGCGCTCTTGCTCCTCGGCGGCCTTTTGCGCCCACAAGCCGACGCCGCCGAGGCCGTTGGGGCAACCACCCTACCCTCCCCGCACGACGCCGCTTTCGCACACGACAGCTCACAACCCGTCGCGACGAGCTTGGTTCCCCTCGCCGCCTCGATGTCGCAGTCCCTGCCCCGAGCAAGCACCGCCTCGACTTTCAGACACCTGGAAGTCAGCATCGCCGGCACGTTGAATCTTGCCTTCGAGCACGTCGGCATTCGCTTGCTCGAAGAGCTCGACGCCGCCTTCCTGACCCGCCTCGACCTCTACGCCCACGCGAGACCGGGCACCACTATCCATCTGTACCTCGATCCACAGGAAGCACTCGTGGCGGCACGGGTGCCGCAGGGAGAGAGCAGTCTACTCGCGGCCAAGTACGACGGGCCGCATGCTCCGCATGGCTGGTACGACGATCGTGGACTCTCCCTTTCAAGCGGGATGCGAACCCGCCCCCTCGCAGCCTCTCGCATCACCAGCACCTATGGCGTCAGACTGCATCCCTTAAGCGGCACCGTCCAAGTGCACCACGGCATCGACTACGGCGCCGATGCTGGAGAAGACGTATACGCTGTCGCCGCAGGGGTGGTGACCGGGGCGGCTCATAGCGACGACGCAGGATACTTTGTGGAGGTTAGCCACCACGGTGGTTATGTATCGCGCTACCTTCACCTCTCGAGCATTATGCAATACATTGAAAATGGGAAAAACATCAATATTGGAGATACACTTGGAATGGTTGGTTCTACAGGAAAAAGTACCGGCCCACATCTCCATTATGAATTGTATTTAGCTGGCGTGCCCATATCCCCTACTTCCCATTTACCTACCTCCACCGTAGCGTTGGGCCCCCTCGCCTATCCAGCCCACAAAGCACTCCTTGACTCGCTGCAGAAGGACTGACCGATGCTTGAAGAAGGCCCCACCACCCCCGTCGCATCCATGAAGAGAGACCGCGAGCAAAACCTGACCGAGAACAAGCCCGAGCTTCACGTTCTGCCTCTCGACCAAGTGGTGCCCTCCCCCTCCAATCCTCGGCAAGAGATGGACGGATCGGGTCTCAAGCAACTCAAGGCCTCTATCCACGAGACAGCCATGGGCTTGCTGCAGCCCATCACTGTCCGTCGTCTGTCCAAAGACCAGTACGAGATTGTAGCGGGCTATCGGCGATACACCGCCATCTCCGAGCTCCACAAGGAGCATCCTGCGGACCCTCGGTACAAGGGCATCAAGGCCCTCGTCTACACCGTCGCGAACGCCGATATGCCGGTCCTTCAGCTCGTGGAGAACCTTCATCGAGCGGACCTCACCCCCGTCGAAATCGCCGCAAGCGTGGCCGCTACCCTAGAGACTGGCTTCTTCGATCAGGCGACTTTATGCCAGCAGCTCGGATGGTCGGACCGCACGTTCAGGAGGTACGACCAGCTCCATCGCGCGCCCATCTACATCAAGGACCTCGCGAAATACGTTGAGGTCGAGGAGGAGGTAGCGAGCGCGGACGGGGAAATGCAGGCAAAGAAAGTTCGCAAGCCCGGCTTTGATTTCTCGGTCCTGCTTGAGTTCATTGTGTTCCACGGGAAGCTCAAGAAACACGATGCGGCGAAGCTCAAAGAGGATGGCTCCTATCGGCCCATCGCTGAGAAAATCATCATGCGCCTCGCCACCAAGATGGCCCTGCAGGGGTGGTCGCTTGCGACCCTCAAGCAGCAGATGGAGCAAATCGCAGCCAAGTATCTCGATCAGTCTTCCCCCGCAGAGAAGGCCCCTAAGGGAGAGAAAGCGGCCTATTATCGTCAAGGAAATCGGCTGACGCTGGATGCCTCGCGAACGGACCTGCCCCAGAGCGAGCGGGCGAGAATCGCCGCAGAGCTCACCGAGGTACTGAAGGCGATGGGCTTCAAGACCGTGGCGATTCAGGGGTAGGCACGCTGCGCGTGTCGCTTTCGCGACAGGCCTTGTACGCACGCTCCGCGTGTCGCTTCGCGACCGGCGGGGCGTTTTTTGAGCGTTTGGTCAACGTTGACCAAATCGCAAAAAATCGCCCAAAAATGAAAATCCTCGGTCTGTCTGTAAGATTTCAGAGTTACGTTTGTA
>JBMTAX010000709.1:0-2205 GCA_049429145.1 Myxococcota bacterium | reverse complement strand
AGTCACCTGCACCGGACGGTGGTTGGGAGCCAGAAGATGCAGAAGAAGCGGCACCTGGCCTCGGGCAACACGAGGGGTCTCCGCGAGTCCGAAGACCTCCTGGAGCCTCACCGCAAGTATCGGCGCTTCGGCAGCACCAAGGGCAGCGTCGTAGTCGATGACGATGTGGCTTCCAGAGGGCACCTCGTAGGTCTCTGGTAGCTCGTCTTGGAGGAGGCGCCGCTGCTCGAAGGAGAGCTGATTCTCGATGAGACTGCGCCACGGCGTCGCACGCACGTCGGCGAGGGAACGGTGGCCCGCTGCGAGCTCACCCGCATGTTCTCGCACCCAAGTCTCGTCGACGGTGGGCCATGCAAACTCCGGGAAGACGCGCGCCGCGAAGCGGAGGCGGACGAGGTAGGCAGCGTCGCGCTCAGAAGGGGCGAACACACGCCCCGGGTCCTCTGCGATGGCGGCGACAAGCGCAGCCTCTGCCGTAGCTGCAGAAACCGGTGCGCCTCGTTTCTCATGCAGCAGTAGGTCACCGAGGAAGGTCTGCTGCACCCCGGTGACGGTTCCTCGGTCTCCTTCGAGCGCCGCGGCTTCCCGGGTGTCGACGAGGTGGGGCAGGGCGTGCTCGATGTCTTCTCGGGTGACGGCCGACAAGAGGCGGGCACGGCTGCGCGGACCCCGTCCGTCGTCGACGTCGAGGGCTACGAAATAGTCCGCGCCGCGCACCGCGGATCCTTCGTCGCGGATCACGCCCCGCCCGCCATACATCAGCGCCGTTTCTGCGCCTTTCGCTACGCAGAGGCGATCGGGAAATGCGACCAGCAGTGCCCTGGCGAGCCTTCGCTCCTCAGGGAGGGACGGTGGGGTGGGCTCGGGCAGGCTGCGCAAGAGGCCGACGAGCTGGTCTCGCACCTTCGCGATTTCTCGCGCCGCTCGCTCATCGGCGTCGAGCGCACGGCCAGCGGATGCAGAGAAGCTCTCGGCCTCGATGGCCTCGAGCAGGTCGAGGCGGTCAGCGAGGTCACAAGAAGACTCTAGGGGCGGCGGGGCACCGGGAGGACGGGGGCGGCGCAGGTCGCGCTCGGAGAGGAGGGCTGCGTAACCACAGCCCTTGGCCCCGACCCCCGCCTGGTGACTTGCCAGCAGCAAGGCGCCGAGGCGAGGAGCCACCGGAAGTTTCGCGAGAGAGTGGCCTCTTGGCGTGAGGGTGCAGCGCCCAGACTCGTCGCGCTGCACGGCATCAAGCAGCGTAAGGTCCCGCACCGCACGCTCGAGGTGGGCTGCGGGCGGTGGCTCGAAGAATGCGAAGTCAGCCGGCCGCCCGGGCTGAAAGGCCAGCACCTGCAAGAGGGGGCCAGCCAGGCAGGTGCGGTGCAACTCAGGTGGGGCGCTCTCCTCGAGCTGGCTGTGCTCTGGCTCTGTCCAGAGCCGCACCGCACGCCCGGCTGCGGTACGCCCCGCGCGACCAGCCCTCTGTTCGGCGCTGTAGCGGGAGATGCGCACCGTTTCTAGACGCTCGAGACCGGTCCGCGGGTCAAGTCGCACCCGTTTCTCGAGCCCGCTGTCGACGACCGTGGTGACCCCATCGAGTGTGAGCGAGGTCTCCGCGATGTTCGTGGCGAGGATGACGCGTCGCTTCGTCCCCCGGTGCATGACGCGATCTTGAGCGGTGACGTCGAGACTGCCATGCAGAGGAGTGACCTCGAGGTCGCGCCCTGCCGCGAGGGGCTCTTCGCGCAGTAGCCGCTCTGTCCGGCGGATCTCGGGTGCGCCCGGCAAAAACACGAGGATGTCTCCCCCATCGTCGTCATCTGCACGCAGCACGTCGTGGAGCGCCGCGCGCACGCGCTGCTCGAGGGGGCGATCGGCCGAGGACCGGCGATGCTGTAGGTTCACCGGGAAGCGTCGCCCTTCGCTGGTGATGACGGGGCAATCGCCGAGAAAGCGAGCGAGCGGAGCGGCGTCGAGGGTGGCGCTCATGACCACGAGCTTGAGGTCGTCACGGACCTGCTGCAACTCGCGGGTCAGGGCGAGGCATAGGTCGGTGTGTACCGAGCGCTCGTGAAACTCGTCGAGGATCACCGCGCTGATGCCTTCGAGCAGCGGATCGTCGAGGAAACGACGGGTCAAGATGCCTTCGGTGACGACGAGAATACGCGTCTCGCGCGAGCGGCGCTCTTCGAACCTGACTTGATATCCGACCGTCTTCCCCAC
>JBMTAX010000708.1:0-2217 GCA_049429145.1 Myxococcota bacterium | reverse complement strand
AAGCATCAACGCTCTCGGAGGCTTATACGTACCTGCCACGACCCCGCATTGATCTCGTGAACCCGAGGGTGGCTCCCACGTCGGGGAGCGTGAACGACATCGTCATGAAGGGTGCCTACTTCTCGAAGCGCCATGGCACGCCCATCGTCCGTTTTGGTGACGTCGAGGCAGCGCAGGTGGAGTTCATCGATGCGGGCGAGCTGCGGGTGAAGGCCCCAGCCCAAGGTGCGGGCGAGGTTCTGCTCAGCGTGGTGAACTATCGAAAGCCACGGGTTGTCGACGGCGTGGAGGTACCGGTGCTCTCCGAGGCCTCAAATTCATTGCAGTTCGAATACATCGCGACCTCCGCGCCGGCCCCCACCCTCAGTGGCGTCTCGCCCAGCAGCGGCTCCATCGACGGGGGGACCATCGTCACCTTGACGGGCGGCGCGTTCCAGGTGGGCGCTTCGGTGAGTTTCGGCGGCGTACCCGCCACCGACGTCACGTTTCTCGGCGAACAGAACCTGCAAGTCACCGCACCGGCGCGAGAGAATGACGGCGTTGTCGACGTGGAACTGGTGAACCCCGACGGACAGAGTGGACAACTCACAGGCGCCTTCACGTACGTGACCCCTCCCCCGGTGGTGAGCGATGTGTTTCCCCAGGAGGCGTCTACCAAGGGTGGCACCTTCGTGGTGGTGTCGGGCAGCGGCTTCCGCCCGGGGATCGTCGTGGAGTTCGTCGCCGCCGATGGCGCGTCGGTGCCTTCGGCCAACGTCAACCGCGCCTCATCGTCGACGCTGTTGGTGGCGACGCCGATGGTACCCGCGGGAGGCGACTACACGGTCAGGGTAAACAACGTCGGGGGCGAGTCCGCTTCGTTCGCTGGCAACTTCCGCTACCTCGCCCCTACGGGCCCGGCACCGCGCCTCATCAGCGTCGACCCGCCGGTGGGCTTTCGGGAGTCGACGAACCCCATCACGTTGCGCGGGAAGAACTTTCGTAACCCAGCGGTGCTCTTTGGGAACGCCCCCGCGGAGGTGGTCAACCTCAACGACAGCGACCCCCAGAACGCGGTGCTCGAAGTGCTCGCCCCACCGAATGATACCGAGGGTCCTGTGGTGGTGCGCGTCATCAACAACGACGGGCAAAGCGATACGTCGGTGTACACCTACCTCACGAACCTCGACGCGCCCCCGCAGGTGTTCCAAGTGGTTCCTCCCGAAGGGGGCCCGGGAACGCTCGTCTCGGTGAAGGGTGCGGGCTTCGCGATAAACGGAGAGGCGGGCACCCTCGCCACGGGCGCCAAGCTGCTCGTGCGCGGTGCGCCAGTACAGCCCATCTCGGCGACGGCGAGCGAGGTTCGCTTCGTCATGCCGACCCTGCTCACCTCGCTGGCGTCCAATGTGGAGCTCACGGTGGAGAACCCCGACGAGCAACGGGCCTCGGGCACGTTCCGTTACCGCTTGCCCGCCCCGGTGCTCTCGCAGGTGAGTCCTGCGGCAGGCACCGTCGGGACCCCGGTCACCGTGCTGGGGAGTGGTCTCGACGTACTCACCCTGACGGTCGGTACACTCGCGGTACCCGCTGACCAATTTACGACGACGTCGAGCACGATCTCGTTCGTCGTCCCGATCGGACTTTCGCCTTCTCAGGTACAGATTCGCGTCACAAATCGCGACGGCCAGTCGGGGAGCATCCCATTTACGGTGGTGGAAGAGACCCCGGGAACGACGACACTCTTGCGCGCTGTTGATCTTGCCGTGGGTGACGCCGCCTGCCCTTACGGCGGCCGGCGCCTCGAAAGCGGTGTAGATCTCAATGAGAATGGACAGCTAGACGCCAACGAAGTGGACGCGGCCAGCGTTACAAACCTCTGCAATCTCCCTCCGACAGCCTCCTCTCCGGTCACGATCGTACGCTCCACCCCCATCGCGGTGGGCGACTCCCTCTGCCCAAATGGAGGCACGCTGATTCAGGCCGGGCTCGACCTGAACAACAACGGTGTTCTCGAGGAGGGCGAGGTCGATCCCGCTTCGGTGACGAGACAGTGCCACAGCCCCCCGCCGTCAGTCATGGTGCCGGAAGCAAGCTTCGTCTTCCCTGACGTCGCGCACGCGGAGATTCCTGGCGATGTTCTGACGGTCATGGGGCAAGGGCTGGGACTGGTGACCGCCGCGCGGGTGGTTCGGTTCCCAGCTCCAAATGAATTGATCGAGGTTGCGCCTGCCACGCTGC
>JBMTAX010000707.1:0-2223 GCA_049429145.1 Myxococcota bacterium | reverse complement strand
GCTCGGCCGCCGTGAAGTCGATGGCGGGCATGTCTTTCACTCGGTGCAGCGTCACGCTGGCGCCACGCTCCACCGGACATTGCGACGGAGGCAAACGCCCCATCAGTTCCTCTTCGCCGCGCTCTTTGGGTTTGGGGGTTGGGTCTTCTGCCCTGGGCGACATCTCTTGGGTAACGTAGACGTCGACGCGGGTACCCTGCGCCCCCATCGAAGCCGTCGTTGCAGAGGGAGTGCCCCCTCGCGACGCGCTTGATTGTCCGCGAGGACCGGCGCACCCCACCGTGAACCAGACGCAGAGACCTGCGCCACACGCCAACAGCCCGCGAGCTTTCATGATGTCTCCTCGGTGAATGGATGACCAACGCGCCTGTGGTGTCAGTCCGTGGCAGTGACAGCACAGGGTGGGCCAGCGGCGCCTTCCTCTGGCCTAGGCGACCGCGAAAAGAGTTTCTGCGGGTCGAGGTCGCAAAATCGTTCTCGCTCTGCCGCTTCCTGCGGGGAGCCGTTACCATGCATCCATGTCGTTGCCCGCGGACTCCGTCCCAAGCGCTTCGTTGCTGTGGCTGCGCAGCCTATTTGCCCCCCGCCGCGCAGAGCCCTCCTATCCGCCACGGCCAGTGGTCGATGACCGAGGTCACACCTCGGTGCCCGGACTGTGGCTCGCGGGGGAGGTAGCGGGCACGCCCCTCATCAAGCTCGGCCTCAACCAAGGAGCAGCCCTGGCCGAATCCCTCGCGCAGGAGCTGCGCGCGTTAGATGCCGACCTACCTCCAACGTCCTTCGATGCGGTCATCGTAGGGGCCGGAGCCAGCGGCCTCAGCGCGGCACTGCGGGCGAAGGCCTTGGGCCTGCGAATTGTCGTTGTGGAGGCGCAGCGGGTCGCGCAAGCCATCGACGATATGCCGGCGGGCAAGCATCTATTTGCGGAACCCCAAGGCGTTCAAAATCGCAGCGATCTTTGGTTCGAAGAGTGCTCTCGCGAAGTGCTGCTCGCGCGCTGGCGCGAGCAAGTGCAGAGCTCCGGCATTGATGTGCGGGAAGGGGAACGGGTCGTGCGAATTGCGCGCGACCAAGGAATATTCGTGGTGGAGACCACGACGGAAACGCTGACAGCTCGACGGGTCTTGCTCTGCGTGGGCCGGTCGGGAGCGCCACATCAAGCAGGCGTCCCCGGAGAAGCCGAATACGCATCCCGTGTGCATCATCGTCTCCGTGACCCCCGTGACCACCACGGGGAACACATTGTGGTGGTGGGCGGAGGCGACGTCGCATGCGAAACGGCGCTGGCTCTCTGTGCCCACAACCATGTCACGCTCGTCGTGCGTGACGCTCAGCTCACCCGCCCCCTGCAGCGCAACCGCCGCCTCGTCATGGAGGCGGCACAAGAGGGTCGTCTTACGCTGCTCCTGCAGCACCAGCTGTCGGCCATCGCGAACGATACTGTGCAAGTGCGCGATGGCGAAGGTGGGCAGCGAGAAATCCGCGCAGACACGGTCTTCGAGATGCTTGGCGCAGCTTTCCCGACCACCTTCTTGCGCCAGGCAGGGGTACGCTTCGAGGGCGATTGGAATTTCGCTCGGTACGCAGCGCTCTTCCTTTCGTTCACCCTGGTGTACTCGCTGTATGCGCTGAAAAAGTTCCCGGAATCGCCAGTGTCATGGCCATTCTCGACGCTGCTTCCCTATGACGGGTTCGCAGCGGTCACGAACGGTCTTTTTCGCGTGGCAATCGCACCCTTTCGCCCGCTCTTCACCGAGCGTGCTCTCATCGACATGCAGCGAACGCTGTGGTTTCAGCAGGGCTATCTGTACAGCTTGCTCTACACCGTCGTCATGATTGGGTTCGGCACTGAGGCACTGCGGCGCTGGAGCCGTGTCGCCGCGAACCCTCGCTACCAACGCTGGCGCTACGGGAGCCTCATTGGTTTTCAGGTGCTGTTCTTCCTCATCGCCAATGTCATCGCGGTGCAGGGACTATCCGTGCAATACGCGTGGCGCGCGTGGGGGCTTTACCAACCGTGGCCCCTCTTCTTCCACACCTTCCATTGGTGGAATGCCAGCGATCCGCGCGCGCTGATGACTCTCTTCATTGGCGGCGGCCTCGTCGGTACCTTCGTGTTGATTCCGTGGCTCTCGTTCCGCCATGGCAAGCGTTTCTGCACATTCATCTGTGGCTGTGGAGGACTCGCCGAGACCCTGGGCGACCGGTGGCGTCACCTCGCCC
>JBMTAX010000706.1:0-2226 GCA_049429145.1 Myxococcota bacterium | reverse complement strand
ACGAGATCGACTCTGGCCTCGACGTGGATGCCCTTCGCCTCGTCGCCAAAGGCGTCAACTCGCTGCGAGACAAAGAGCATTCCTTCATTCTGGTTACGCACTACCAGCGATTGCTCGACTACATCGAGCCTGACTACGTGCACATCTTGAAGAATGGTCGCATCGCGCGCTCTGGCGATGCGAAGCTCGCCCTCGAGGTCGAGGCCTCGGGATACGCGGACATTCCCGCCGAAGCAGGAGCCTGAGATGACGACGGTGGAGCAATACCGCCAGCGCTTCTCGGCGCTCGAGCTCGAGCATGGGGAAGACGGAGCGTCTCGTCGTGCAGCCCTCGAGGCATATTGTGCGGCGGGACCGCCGACGTCCCGCCTCGAAGAATGGCGCTACACAAAGCTCGACAACGTCCTTGAGACGAACTGGCACATGGAGCGGGGTGCCCCAGCGTGGCAGACGACGACGGAAGGCATCCCGGCCGAGTGGCTCTCGGAGGGGCAAACGCCCTCGGCGTCGCCGCATGGTGTGCTCGCAGAGCCGCAGCATTCGTTCGCTGCGTTGAACCGCGCCTTTGGGCAGGGGGTGCTCTCCATCGACGTCCCGGCAGGGACCATTGTCGAGCGCCCGCTCCGTGTACGGCACCACCTCGAGGGCGGCGTCGGGGTAGAGGTGCACCCACAGGTGCACATCCGGGTAGGCCCGGGCGCCAGAGTCACGCTCGTCGAGGAGTTCACGGGCACGAACCGGGGGTTCGTTAACCTGGTCTCTATCATCGAGCTGGAAGGAGGCGCCGTCCTCGACCACCAGCTTTGGCAACACCTCGATGCTGACGTGTCGCTCATTGCCCACTGTTCCGTGCAGGTGGGGGCTGGAGCGAGCTACGAGAACGTGGGACTTTGGCTTGGCGGCGCGCTCAGCCGGGCCGAGCTCGGTGTCGCCCTCGTGGGCGAGGCCGCAAGCTGCCGCGTCGATGGTGTGTACGCGGCTTCCGGCGGACAACAGGTCGATGTGTACAGCCACATCGACCACCGCGTTCCTCGCTGTCGAAGTCGTCAGACCTACAAGGGCTTGCTGGGTGAGCGTGGCCATGGAGTATTCCTGGGCAAGGTCACCGTACGGGAAGGCGCGCAACAAACCGATGCGTCCCAGAGCAACCACAACTTGCTGCTGGCCGAGACCGCTGAGATCGACACCAAACCACAGCTCGAGATCTTCGCCGACGACGTCAAATGTGCCCATGGTACAACCGTCGGACAGCTCGACGACGAACAACTCTTTTACCTGCGCAGCCGCGGACTCGGCTCTGATGAGGCGACGCGCCTGTTGACTGGCGCTTTCGCGCTCGAAGTGACCGATACCATTGCCCTCGAGGATCTGCGCGGAAGTGCAGCCACGCTGCTCGAACACAAGCTCGCTCGACTTGTGGCCAGCACGGAGACCCCTTCATGAGCGGACCCGCGGCCCATGCCTTGCGCGATGACGACGCACCGCCGACGTCGCCCGAGTACGACCTGCATGCGCTGCGGGCGGAGTTTCCAGGCCTCCATCAGTCTGTGCACGGCAAGCCGCTTCGTTATCTCGACAACGCAGCGTCGAGCCAGACGCCGCAGCAGGTCATCGATGCGCTGGTGCGCGCGTACATCGTCGATAGGGCGAACATCCATCGCGGTGTTCACCTGCTGAGCCAGAGGGCGACAGAGGCGTTCGAAGCAACACGGGAAAGTGCGCGCGATTTTCTGGGCGCCGAAGACACCCGCGAGATCGTTTTTGTGCGAGGGACGACAGAAGCACTCAACCTCGTGGCGACCTCCCTCGGGGCTGTGGCGCTGCGACCCGGCGATGAGATTCTCATCACCGGGCTCGAGCATCACTCGAACATCGTGCCCTGGCAGCTCGCTTGCGAACGAACTGGTGCCGTGCTGAAGGTAGTGCCCATCGACGAGCGGGGCGAAGTACGGCTCGACGCCTATGAGCAGTTGCTCAGCGCCCGTACGCGAATCGTCTCGCTGTCTCACGTCTCGAACGCTCTCGGCACCATCAACCCCGTGCAACAGATGGTGGCGCAGGCCAAGGCAACCGGAGCCTACGTCGTCGTCGATGGCGCGCAAGCCGTGCCCCACATTCCCGTCGACGTGCGCGCCCTCGGCTGCGACTTCTACGCTTTCTCGGCCCACAAGCTCTACGGCCCGACAGGGGTTGGTGTGCTCTATGGTCGTCGCGAAGTGCTCGAGA
>JBMTAX010000705.1:0-2229 GCA_049429145.1 Myxococcota bacterium | reverse complement strand
TGCGTCGCCGTCGCTGACCGGTATTGCGCCTAGGACCCCATGGCCTTGTCTCGTAGAACTCGAGGCATCGCCGTGGGGTTCTGAGGACAAGAGAGAGTTTCTGCGGGGCGCGAGGGTCCCCGCGATAAGTGCTCGGACGCGCAGGCGTTTGTAGGCGAAAGCCAGTCGACTGTGGCATTTGAATAGCTGTTGCAGCGTCGTCATCCCGCGGTCGTAGGGACGGTCCAGGAGGTAGCTCTCCCCGCAGCGCAAAAGTGCCTCCACGCTGCCGGTGACAACAAGCACATCGTCGCGACGACGCTCGGCAAGCTGTAGCTCCACCTCGTGCAGGAGGCCGCGCACCCGGTCTCCTGCCGCGTGTGCCTCACGAGCCGAGGAGAAGTGTTGCTCCGTGATGCGCGACACCAAGGCGAGTTCGCGATTGACCGCCGCAGATAGGCCCCCTTCGCGCAACAGGCGTCTCACCGCGAGGATTCGGTCGTAGGCACCGCACGTTTCCCAGCGCTGTCCCAGCATGAGCATACGTGCCTGGATCTCCTCGGCGATGCTCCTGAGGTCACGCTCGCACTGCCCGAGATTTCCCCCTTTGGTCGCAATGCCCCTCCACGTGCTCTCGCTCCTGTGCTCCCACGCCATCCAAGGCCTCCGTCGTCGATGCGTGAGCGACAGAGCAATAAGCCCGCCACGGGCCACCGCGCAGCCCCAGGCGCCGTGCATCGTCACTCGAATGTGTGATCTGCGACGGACGCGAGGTGGCGTGCAGCGAGGTTCACCCGATGGTCACGCACCCGCTGCACCGATGGCATACATCGCGGGCGTGCGACGGACGAAAAGCCGGTGAGGCCGTTGATCGACCGTTGCGGTGGGGGCAGGGTAGACAGCGCACGAACTTCACCGTGGAGTCTTTGTGAGCTTTGTCGAGAAATTTGCGCCCATCGGGCTCTTGCTCCTCGTGGTGACCTTCGTCATCGCGCGACTGCCGCGCGTGCAGCTCGGTCACACCGACGCCTTTCGTCGACGACGTGTCCTGAACTGGCTGCCCCTGGGGCTCACCTACGCCTTTCTGTACATGGGCCGCTACAACCTCACGGTCGCGAAAGATGCCTACGGCAAGATGATGGACAACGCCGATTTCGCGACCATTTTCGCGGCGGGCACCATCACCTATGGCGCGTCGTTCCTGCTCAACGGCCCCCTCACCGACCGACTCGGGGGGAAGTTTTCGATTCTGACGGGTGCCCTCGGCGCTGCCGTATGCAACGTCGCCATGGGCATCGCCACGCTGCGGCTCTACGCCGGTGACGCCGTCATGAAAGAGAACTTTCTTTCGATCTTCAGCGTCCTCTACGCCTTGAACATGTACTTCCAGAGCTTCGGCGCGGTGGCCATCGTCAAATGCAATGCACCCTGGTTCCACGTGCGAGAGCGCGGCGTGTTCGGGGCGATTTTCGGGATCTTGATCTCCCTCGGCATCTACTTCGCTTTCGATGTGGGCTACATGATCCTGCGGGCCTTCAGCGTGGAGTGGGTGTTCTTCATCCCCGCTATTTTGCTTGTCGTCTTTTTTGTCATCGACGTAGTGGTCGTGCGCAACACTCCGGGCGAGGCAGGGCACGAGGATTTCGATACTGCCGATGCGTCCTCGGGCGACGACGGGCCGCAGCTCGGTGCCGTGGCGGTATTTCGCCTGATGCTCGGACAGCCCGTCGTCGTCATCATCGCATTCATCGAGTTCTGCTCGGGCTTTCTGCGGCAGGCGATCATGCAGTGGTATCGCACGATCTTGAAGCAGACGGGTCTCCACGTCGACAACTGGGTGTATGAGAACTGGGGCATGCTGCTGTGCTGCGCCGGAATCCTCGGGGGCGTCATCGCTGGCATCATCTCTGATCGTATGTTTCAGTCTCGACGTGGTCCTGTCGCTGGGTTCCTCTACGGGGTGATGCTCGCCGGTGCCATCTTGCTGGTGTTCGTGTACAAGACCGCCGCGCTCGGGGCCCTCGTCGTCATCATGTCGATGGCTGTGATCGGTGTGCACGGCATGTTGTCAGGCACAGCCTCCATGGACTTCGGCGGCAAGAAGAACGTAGGTGTCGCGGTGGGCATCATCGACGGCTTCGTCTACGCGGGAACCGGGGTGATGTCGCTCATTTATGGGCAGCTGCTGCCGGTGGGTGAGCCCGCGAAAGACATCAACAATTATTTGGCGTGGCCCATTGCGATGATCCC
>JBMTAX010000704.1:0-2231 GCA_049429145.1 Myxococcota bacterium | reverse complement strand
GCTCGCGCAGACGCCGCCGAGTTCAAGGAGAAGCTCCACAAGCAACAGCTCGCCACCGCTCGACAGGTCCAGGCAACCATCCAGGTGCCCGATGACCGCATTCGATTCGAGCAGCACAACCTCGTCGGTAGTCACGTCAAAGCCGTGGGAGACATCAGCCGCGTTCACCCCGAGCAGAACAAAGAGGACCAGTACATCCTCGAGCGCGAGGCTGCAGCCAAAGAGGGCAAGAAGGATCGCGCAAAGGTGGCCGAGCACCGCGAGCGCTACGACTACCTGAAAGAGCAGTTTCAGGTCTTGCAGGCCGGCTACGAAGCGCGCCTCACCAAGTACGCCGCCGGTATGCGTTTCGATATCGTCGACATCAAGCCCGTGTTGATCGAAGGAAAGAAGGTCCTCCGTATGGACATCTTCGTCTGGGGACCGCCCGAGGGGCAGATGACCTTCGGTGACCTCGAGATCCAATTCGTGCGGCAGATCGAGGTCGAGCAGCGCGGTCGGAAGAAGATGACCCAGGCGCTCGCCAAAATCACCGGCGCAGGGCCCCCCTTCATCTTCCACGAGAACGCCCACGAGTGGATCTACGAGTGGCCGCCCGGTGTTGCGGTTGGGTACTACCAGGGCCTTCCGCTGCTTGCGCCCGATGCCAGCAAGATGACGTGGACCATGCGCTTTACTATCCGCAGCCAAGCCGGGACGTCGGTACCGGTAGAACTGAAGTGGGAGAACATCGACGTAGATTCGTCATGGCGCGCCCCCGAAGGTTCCCCCGACTGGGCAAATGTCGAAGTGGCTGAGGCCTCTGAGGATGAGCTGAAGGCTGCGGGCATCGCCGGCAACTGACCTTGTCGCTTGGCTCCTCCAGGCACGACGAGAAGGAGGCGGGGCACCCCGCCTCTTTCCTTTCCAGCAGGGGGAGGCAAAAGCGACCTGCGTCGATTTGCCCACCCGGCTCGTTCCTCCATGGGGTGTGTTGCCAGACGCTCCCCCCATCGGGCAGGACTCCTCAGGGGCATCCCCCCAAGAACGCAGGCAGGGCGAAAACCCGCTGAGGTGCCTTTTCGCCTCAGCCAGCGGGAGAACAACCTGCCGGCGCAGGAGAGTTCAGCGGCCCGGCAATTTGAGCTCGAGATCGTCGAGCGCTGCCATGATCTTCTTCGCCTGGCGACGAAGGCGCCCAGCTTGCTTCGAGAGATCTCGCAGGTCTTCCTTCGAGGGCAGCTGGCTGAGATTCAGCAATCGAGCCGCGGTCTCATCGACGCGCTCCTTCGAGCGCTGCACCGTCTCTACGGCCTTCATCATCTTTTCGGCGCGCTCGGGGGATTCCATGATTTTGGAGACCGCCTTCATCCCGAGCTTCAGGCCTTCTTTCTTCACGCGATTCGAAATGCTCATCGTCGCTCCCTCAGAGTAGTCTGCCGCTGTACCAGCCCCCGCATCGGTCGAGAAGGCGGGAGGTGCATCCCACCGCGAAGTCTGCGGTGGCGCGGTAGGTCGTCGACGTGCATCGCGCTTTCTTCCTTCTGAGGGCTCCGCTTTGTCTCGCCGTCGCGGCGGCTTGTACCGGGTGTCTCTTCCCCCCCCGGGAGGACCAGAGTGGCTCCCCCTCGAGTGGGAAGGGCGAAACCGAGAGTGCGAGCAGGCAACCCTCGTCCCACCTGGACATTCCGACACTGCCGGGGACACAGGAGGATGTCGCCGATCCCGTCGGCGTGATCGAGGCGCTTTTGCCATCGGTCCCGGGCTTTTGTGTACAGGTGCGCAGCGTCGAGGAACGGGCAGAGGCCGAGCGGGTCGCGCAGGCGATCCATGAGAAGCTCGCTGAGGACGTCGTGCTGCTGGCAAAAGACCTCGGAGAGCGCGGGGTGTGGTGGCGGGTATGCGTGGGAACCGCCGCCACCGAGGAGGAGGCACGGCGCGCCGGCGAACACTGGACCGCCTCGACGGGTCCCCTGGCCCCCTTTCTGGTCGAGGCGTCGCCTGGGCAGGCTCGGTTCCTCGTGTTGTCGCGGGAAGGGCGGCCGCGCCATCGCCCCACGTTGGCCATGGCAGAGACCCTCCTGCGCGCCCGTTCGCGGTCAGAACGCCCTCCTGTGCTCTTCGTGGTCGCCGGTTCCCTCTATGGGGGAGTGGCCTTCGGCAATGAGGACGGCACGGGCGCGGGGGTCGTCATTGTGGATGGCGATGGCGCCATCCGCCCCGTTGGCCTCTCCGCTCCCGCTGCCCCTTGG
>JBMTAX010000703.1:0-2234 GCA_049429145.1 Myxococcota bacterium | reverse complement strand
AAGTACGGCCGCATATTGTGAAGGGGCGCCTCGCTCGCTCTCCGCTTCGAGCACCCTTCCGGCCAGTCGGTGGAGTTGCGCTCTTCGTTCTTGGGGGAGTCTCTCGAGCAGGGACCGCCGGACACTGCTCTGTGGGAAGCGAAACGCGCTGCGCTCGTCATCAGCGACGAGGACCCCTGCGCGCAGGACGTCATCAATCGCGTCGAGGAACTCATCTTCGTGCAGAAGAGCACAGCGCAATAGGGTGCGCTGGTCGACCCTTTCTCCGAGAACGGCTGCTTGTTCCACCAGGGAGCGGGCGACGGCCGGGAGCTGGTCGAGCCTTCCGTCATCGACGCCGTCGTCGAAGTTCGGGATGGGGATGTCGGCGCGGGTCGCGTGACTAAGTCCGATCGATTTCGTCGCCCCTGGTACCTGGGCGGGGGCGCTGCCCTTCGAGACCTTGCTGGGACGCTGGCTGCTCGAAGCACCCTTCACCAGCACCCATTCTCGACGCTGCCGCACCAGGTCGCCCGCCTGGGCCCACGCACGGATCTGCTCTTCCACGCGCCCGGGCACTCCCCGCGTGCGCTCGTGTAAGGCCTCACTGATGGCGCTACCTATGTTGCCACCGCCGATCATGGACTGCATGAGCTCGCCGACTTCTTCTACATCAAGGGGACCAAGCGTCAGCGAAAGCACCGCGGTTGAGTCTTCGTAGTCAGCCAGCAAACGGCGGGCTGTCGCGTCGTCGTCGGCACTCGGATCGACGGTCAGAAAGAGGCCAATCGGACATAGACGGAAGGCGCCGCTCTCCTGTGTGGGTCCGATGGCGTTACACAGTTCGATGAGATGGCGGGCAAGATCGAGGGTCAGCTCGTCTGCGCGCTCTAGACCGTCCACGACGAGAACACATGGGCGGCGCATCGCTGCACGCTCGAGCAGGCCACTCGCTGCACCGAGGAACCGGGCGCGCTCGCTCTTGGGGTCGAGTGCAATGGCCGGCTTGATGGGCTTGCGTGCGATCGCAGGGAGCGCCGGAAGATAGCGCGCCAGCACCGAGCCGTCGCGACCGAGCAATCGCTTCATCTCGTCAGGACCATGGGATTGGGCAGCGCTACGCAGCATTGCCTCGAATATCTGCAAGAATGGTTGGTCGTCGCCTCGGCCACCTTCGAGGGCCTCGCCGACAAATGCGTCGATGCTGTTCGCACGGCACTTGGCCGCAACGTCGCGCATGAGCCTCGATTTGCCCATGTGGCGTCCGCCACGAACCAACGCGGTGGAGCCTCGACCTTTTCGCACCTGCTCTGCGAGGGCCAATAGTTTTCGGCTCTCTGTGTCACGGCCGATCATCGCGGGGCTGAAGAGGCTCGCGTGGGAGGTTGGCCCAGGCGTCGGGGCTGTCGCTTGTGCGGCGGGCACCTCCACGCTCACCATGCCATCTACTGCGCCACGGATCGCGTCAACGACGTCCTCGGCTGTCGAATAGCGGTCGCTCGGGTCCTTCGAGAGGAGACGCTCGCAGATGGCCGCTAGGCCCGGATGCACCTCGGGGTTGAAACGCCGGAGAGGAGGGGGCGCATTGCGTGCATGGTGGAATGCGTAGCCGACACTGTTCTCAGAATAGAAGGGGTGACGACCCGCGAGAAGTTCGTAGAGAATAACACCCAAACAATAGAGGTCTGCACGGCCGTCGACGTCGCTTCCCAATGCTTGCTCTGGCGACAGGTATTTGAATGTTCCCAATACCATGCCGCTCGAGCTGTGTTCCGATTGTTGCGCCAGCGTCTTCGCGATGCCAAAATCCATCAGCTTCACCACGCCGGCGTGCGAGACGAGGATGTTGTCTGGCTTCAGGTCACGGTGGACGATGCGGTGGGCGTGAATTGCGGTCAGAGCGAGACCTACCTGCACCACTGCCTCGGCGAGGCGACGTAAACGCGTAGGGTCGTTCAGTCGCTCACGCTGCTCGACAGTGAGTGGTTCGCTGGACGGAGGGCGATGACGCCCGGGGACGATGGGTGCGGGGCCGTCCAGCCAAACGTGAATGTCTTTCCCGTCGACGAACTCCATCGTGAAATAGTGGCATTTGTCATGCGTGCCCGCTTCGAAGACGCGAATCACGTTGGGGTGCTGCACCCGTCGCATCGCCCGGAACTCGCGCTTGAAGCGCGCCAGGCCCGCGTCGACGCGCCCGCTCTTGAGCACCTTCAGCGCCAACTGCCGCCCGTCCGGGTCGGTGGCGAGCAGCA
>JBMTAX010000702.1:0-2234 GCA_049429145.1 Myxococcota bacterium | reverse complement strand
GGAACCGGGCTGCTACCTGATGAAGGATCGCAGTGGGGAAATCTTTTACATCGGCAAAGCGCTCAACCTCCGGGCTCGAGTGCGCAGCTATTTCTCCGGCAGTGACACGCGACAGTTCGTCGCGTGGCTCGACGAACTGCTGCACGAGCTAGACTTCATCGTTGTCCGAAGCGAAAAGGAAGCATTGCTGCTCGAGCGCACCCTCGTTCGTCAGCATAAGCCGCGCTTCAATGTGCTGCTGCAGGACGACAAAAACTTCATTCACCTGCGGCTCGACACCCGTTCAAGACCGAATGACGCCCCAAAACGGCAACGCTACGCGCGGCTCAGCGTCGTGCGGGGTCCTTCCGATGACGGTGCAAAATACTTCGGCCCCTATCATTCAGCCACCTCGGTCCGGTCGACCTTGCGACTCGTGAATCGATACTTTCAGCTGCGCACCTGCAGCGATGCCGTGCTGGAGAACCGCGTGCGGCCGTGCCTGCAGCATCAAATCGGACGCTGTCCGGCCCCGTGCGTATATGAGGTTCCTGACTACAACAGCCTGGTAGCGGAGGCCGCGTTATTCCTACAGGGAAACGGCACCGAGCTGGCGCAGCGCCTCGAGGCTAAGATGTGGCACGCAGCAGAGTCGGAAGACTTTGAGCTCGCCGCTCGACTGCGCGACCAGGTAGAGGCCGTGAAGACGTCTCTCGACAGGCAAGTGGTCACCGACGTAGGGCGACGTCGTGATCAAGACGTGGTTGCCGCTGCACGACGTGGGCCCCTGCTCGAGGTGGTGCGTGTGGTGGTGCGCAACGGGGGGATGCGAGGCACCGACCACTTCTCGTTCGAAGACCAAGAGTTTCCGACCGAGGAGCTCGTGAGCAGTTTTCTCGGCCAAATGTATGCAGACATGGATGCGGAGCAATTGCCCGACGAGATCTTGGTAGGGCTCGAGCTGGAAGATGATGCGGTGACCTTGGGCCAAGCTTTGAGCGAACGAGCAGGCAGGCGTGTCGATGTGAAGCGCCCGCAGCGAGGGGCCTTACGGTCGCTCGTCGACATCGCAGCAAAAAACGCCGAGGTAGCCCTCGCAGATCGGCTGCGGCGCAGCGAGACGCGCACCCAGGGGCTCGAGAAGCTGCAGGCGAGGCTCGGGATGCCGAGCGTTCCTCGGGTGATCGAATGCTTCGATATCTCTTTGTTCCAGGGTACTGACGCCGTGGCTTCTCAGGTGTGTTTTGTCGACGGAATGGCCCAAAAAGCGCGCTATCGCCGGTATCATATCAAGACGGTGGAAGGCACCGACGACTTCGCCATGCTGTACGAGGCGCTGACGCGTCGCCTGACCCGAGCGAAGGCCGGAGATGGTTTCCCGGATTTGCTGCTCGTCGACGGGGGCAAGGGCCAGCTCAATGTCGCGCTCGCGGTGTGCCGAGACCTAGGCATCGCGGTAGGGGGTGGGGGCATGTACGTCGCTGGCATTGCAAAGGCGAGGAACCTCGACGACGCGAAGGCCGCCCGATTCGCGGCCGAGGGAACTGTACCTGGCGAGTTGATCGAAGGTACCGAGATCCAGAGGAGCCCAGAGCGACTCTTTGTTCCTGGAGCAAAAGACCCGCTGGTGCTCCGCCCCCACACAGCCGAGCGCTATCTCGTCGAGCAGATCCGAGATGAAGCCCATCGTTTCGCCATCACTGGGCACCGTCAACGTCGCAAGAAGCGCACCCTCACGAGTTCCCTCGACGAGATCCCTGGCATCGGTCCGCGCAAACGAGCGGTGCTGCTCAAGACCTTTGGCAGCGCCAAGGCAGTCAGGGCCGCGAGCCTCGAGGAGCTGGCGCGCACCTCAGGCATAGGAGACGCTCTCGCCAAGAAGCTGCGTGCAGCATTCGACGCCGATGCCGCAGGCGATGGAGAAACGCCGTCCTGAGTCACGCCGCGCAGCCCAAGCCGACGAAAACGCTACGGCGCCCGCGCCGCGGCGACGCCAGCGCAGACGGCCTCGAGACACCCCTGAGTGGTCTCCCCTTGGTCGGCAGGCAGCTCGAGCTGACATGACACCCCACGAGGACAATCAGCATTCGATCGACAGCCAACAGAGCAAAACTTGCCGAGGCTGACGTCGTTGCCCTGCTCATCTTGCCGCGTAATTTCATAACAGTAAGAGGCGAAGCCGAAGCGCTCGATGTCTGCGCAGTCATTGTTGTCGTTACACGTGCGGCAGAAAGGGTCGGGCGTGAGGAAGCATG
>JBMTAX010000701.1:0-2239 GCA_049429145.1 Myxococcota bacterium | reverse complement strand
TGCCAGACCCTCCCCCCGTCGAGCCAAGCTCGTCCGGGGCCCCTCACCCAAGAACGCAGGCAGGGCTAGAACTCGGGCAGGACGGGGTCGGTTGGCATGGGGAGGAAGAGGGCCCGAACTTCCCCCACGAGGTAGAGCGAACCCGTCACCAACACAAAGCCGCCATCGGCCCGCGCCGCGGCGAGGGCGAGTTCCAGGCCGCGCTCCACCTCCCCCACAGGCTCTGCGGGTAACCCCGCTTC
Organism: Myxococcota bacterium; assembly: GCA_049429145.1. GTDB lineage: Bacteria > Myxococcota > UBA727 > UBA727 > CAYLZW01 > JBMTAX01. The sequence continues at coordinate 1,997 of JBMTAX010000701.1, read as the reverse complement.
CACGAGTTCAGCGGCAAGCTCGTCACCCACCCGCGAGCGAGGCGCTCTTGCCCGCACCACGTGCACCGAAACGGGGGGCAGCGATGCGAGTTCACGCGCCACCGCCGTGGCAGTGTGGCCACGGGTCATCCCAAAGACCACGTGGGCTGGTCTTTGGGTGTCCGGGTCGCCGCGGAGCTCGGCCAATAAAGCAGCCATACCGTGGGCATTGTGGGCACCGTCGAGCAGCACCAGCGGCTCAGTGCTGACCTTCTCGTATCGGCCAGGCCACCTGGCCGCGGCGAGGCCTGCCCTCCTCTGGTGTTCCTCCAGGGCGTAGCCTGCGTTTTTGACAAGCGCGCACGCCATTGCGGCAGCCTCAGCAGACATGGCGCCATGTCCGAAGCCCCGAGGCTGAGCTGCAGCCCACTGCAAGTCTGCCTCTTCGAGGAATGACAAGCGAGCACCGACACTTGCTGCGATTTCCTCGAAGACACACGAAACCTCTGGCGCCTGCGGAGCGCTGATGGCAGGGCGGCCTGGCTTCAAAATGCCAGCCTTTTCTCGGGCAATGGCTGCCAAGGTATCGCCGAGGAACTGGGTGTGATCGAGGCCGATGCGGGACAGGGCCATGGCCTCGGGGGCTAAGACGTTGGTGGCGTCGAGTCGCCCGCCGAGCCCGACCTCCACCACCGCTACTTCCACGCCGGCCTCGGCGAAGGCGAGGAAGGCCATGGCGATCACGCGCTCGAAGAAAGTGGGTGCGTCGTCCATGGCCGCGGCAGCGCGGTGTATCTGCTCCTCGAGAGCCACGAAGCTCTCTGGGGAGATGGGCTCGCCGTCGATGGCGATACGCTCGACGGCGCTGAGCAGGTGGGGGCTCGTGGTGCGACCTCGACGACGACCTAGCACACCGAGCAGCGCATCGGTGTAGGCGACGATGCTGCCTTTCCCGTTGGTACCGGCGACGTGAAGCGAAGAAAACTGTCGGTGCGGGTCATCGAGGCGCGACAGGAGTTCGAGCATCCGCGCAAGGCCGAGCCGCGGCGACGAAGGCACCTCAAGGAGCCGCAGCAAGGCGCGGTGGTAGCGAGGGTCGGAAGGGTAGCGCGACACGTTCGGAATCCAGCGCGGCGCTCAGAAGTGGAACTCGTCGGTCAGTTCCACCAGGTGCATATTCTTGAGTTTGAGGGCCAAAAGCTCTTGTTTTGTCTGCTCATAGAAGCCGGGCTTCAGGTGATAGACAAACAGAGGAATCTCCTCCCGGTCATCGATCTTCTCCAGCTCTTCAGACAGCGTCTGCGGGGTGTAGTGACCCGCGACGTCGGCCAGGGCCTGCATGTGATTCGGGAAAGAAAGTTCTACAAATAATCCACGGAGTTCCGGCGTTTCGTTTGCCTCTTGCCACAACTTTTTGGTCGGCCCTGTATCCGAGGTGTAGAGGATGGAGCCAGACGGTCCACGGATGATCATGGCCATGGACTCCACCGGGTGACTCACCGGGATGTAGCGCACCTCATACTCGCCCTCGCCCAGGGCAGCGTCATTCGGCACGGAGTGAACGGTGGGTACCGCGGCGCCCGCCGGGGCGAGGCGGAATGGTTTTCCGGGCTCATGCACGACAATGCTCATCACGGGCCGGTCGGGCATAGGGATGGAGGTAAAGTCGGGCCACAGGTAGTTGTTGAAGTAGCTGCTGCGAAGGGTCTCCGCGGTCTCTGGCCCGCAGTGAAGCATCACGGGCTTTTGTCGCCGTCCGATCACCTGATCAGCCAGAAGGGCCAGGTCTTTCACATGGTCCATATGACTGTGGCTCACCAGAATGTGGTCGATCTGGGTCTGCTCCTCGAGGGAGAGACTGCGGCAGATGGCACCAGCGTCGATCGTGATGCGCTCGTCGATGAGGAAACACGTCGTGCGATGCCGCGGTGTTTCCCCGCCGTGGCATCCGAGCACCCGCACCCTCATGTGACACCCATCGTCGCAGCCATGACGTGTCCTTCCCTCGCTTCAAGTTG
>JBMTAX010000700.1:0-2241 GCA_049429145.1 Myxococcota bacterium | reverse complement strand
ATCGATGACGAAGTAGCCGAGGTCTTCGAGCGCTTTGGCCGCGGTGCTCTTCCCCGCCCCCGCGAGCCCCGAGAGAACCACGATCTGTTTTCGCTCGTCTTCGCTCATCGGGGGCCCTCACTGGCAGTGACTGCGGGGTAACACATCGCCCATACGGCGCTGAAGGTGGCTCAGTCGACGTCGTCGGAGGCGGCTCGTCGGCCACGCCCGAGTTCTGTCGAGAGACGCTCCTGGAGTTCCTCGGCCGAGCGAATCCCCATCGAGCGAAGCAGCTGGTTGCGTGCGGCCACTTCTACAATGGCACCCATGTTACGGCCCGGCCGTACAGGGACCGTGAGCAGGGGCAACTCTACGTCGAGAATAGGAAAGCGACGCTCGTCGAGACCGAGCCTGTCGTATTCTTCGTCTTCGCTCCAGGCGACGAGCTCCACGACGAGATCCACCCGCTTCTTGTCTCGCACCGCTGCTACGCCGAACATGTCCTTGACGTTGAGGATGCCGAGGCCGCGGATCTCGATGTGGTGCTTCAACAGAGAGTGTCCGGTAGCATACACTGTCTCTTCGCCACGTCGTTTCATCTGTACGACGTCGTCGGTGACGAGACGGTGTCCGCGCTGTACCAGATCGAGGGCACATTCACTCTTGCCGATGCCGCTCTTGCCAAGCAGCAGTACGCCGACGCCGAAAACGTCTACCAACACTCCATGCAGCGAGGTTTGTGGCGCAAGCCGCTCCTCGAGCCATGACTGCACGCGATCGATGAAGACGCTGGTGACCTGTGGCGTGCGCAACAGCGGGGTCTTCGATTCCTCTGCTGCCTCCACGAGGCTAGCCGGCACTTCCATACCCTTCGTGCAGATGAGCACCGCGGGTTCACAAGCACACAGCTGACGACATGCCTCAAGACGACGCTCTGGGGGAAGGCTTTCGATGTAGGCGAGCTCGGTGCTCCCGAGGATCTGCACCCGGTCTTTGTGGACGAGGGAGGTGAAGCCCGCGAGAGCGAGGCCAGGCTTTTGGATGCGAGGGCTATGCAGCGACCGTTCGAGGCCCTCTTGGCCCGCAAGCAAACGAAGTTGGAGGTCGGCCGCCTCCTCTTCCAAGAGCTCCCTAGAAGCCACTCGTCGCTGCATGACCCATTCTTGCCGCTTGTGCGCACAAAACCCAAGAAATGACCCCGTGCCCTGGAACTCTCAGTAGCGCGCGTCTTCGCTTGCCACCTCTTCGAAGATCGCTTCGCTGCTCGCTGCGTCGAGCAGGCGTCGCGGCAACGACGAATCGGAGAACAAGCGGCTGATGCGGGCGAGCGCCTTGAGGTGTTGTGCACCTGCGGTCTGTGGCGCCAGCAGGACGATGAAGATGCGGCTCGGCAAGTGATCGATGGAGCCGAAGTCGAGCCCTGTCGGGTGAATGCCGATGCAGGCGGTCAGCTGTGAGAGTCCCTCGAGCTTGCCGTGCGGAATTGCGAGGCCGTCTTTGATGCCCGTCGACCCTAGCCGTTCCCGCTCGAGGAGCGTGCGCAGTACCCGTCGCTCATCGTCGGCCTGGAGCCCGGCATTGCGTTCGGGGCCGATGAGGCCACGCCGGACCAGCTCTGCGAGTACGCCGTCTTTGTCACTCGCCTCAAGCCGGTGGATGACCCGTTCCGGGGAGAGGATGTCCGTCAGCTTCATGTGACCCTCGCCCCCTCTCGACCCACTCGCTGCTTTCCGCTCATCGCTGCTAACGCCGTTGCGCGTGGTCGGCAAGACGAAAGCCCCGAGGGGGCGCGCAAAGAGTTCGCGGCTGTGAGCAAAACGGGCGACCATCCGGCCGCCCGTCGAGCTGTCCAGAATGGGAGGAGTGTCAGCCCGGCGTCGCCGGTTGCGGCGCCTCGATGAGGCCGTAGCTCCCTTCTTTGCGGCGGTAGAGCACATTCATCGAACCCGACCCCGCATTCAGGAACACCAAGAAGTCATTGTGCAGAAGATCCATCTGCATCACGGCTTCCTCCACCGTCATGGCGCGGACGTCGATCTCTTTGGTCTCGACCACTTGCGGCGGCAGTGACGGCTCGGTCTGTGCGGCGCTGGCCTCTGCCTGCGCATCGCGGAGCGCCTCGAGGTAGTTGAGCTTCACTTTGGCCGCGGCGCCTTCCCGAGGCTTGTGGCTCGTCAGCTTGTTCCGGTACCGCTTTACCTGACGCTCGATGCGCTCCACCGCTCGATCGATGGAGCCGTACATGTCCTCTGACTTCTCTTC
>JBMTAX010000699.1:0-2241 GCA_049429145.1 Myxococcota bacterium | reverse complement strand
CAGCCTCGCTTTCCCATTCAGGCGCGCCCAAGCGTCAAGGCTGCGCTCGCGGCCATCGACCAGACAGGCACAGAGCCACTAGATGTCGTCCCATTGGCGGTCGTCATGACCACGATCGCGTCGGCACTGGATGACCATGAGCTCGAGGGGGCGATGCGCCAGCGGGCGCAAGAAACAGGCGGCGTCGACCGAAGCCCCGGGGTTCTTCGTGCGCTGAGTAGCCTCTTTCTGCTGAACCTTGGCGATTTCCAGCGAACCATCCAATGGCTCGAGGAAGGCAGCACGCGCTATCCAGCAGCCATAGATTTGCTCACCGACCTTACCCGTGCACGGGTCGCGGGCGGTCTGCAAGATACCCGTATTCGACAGCTACGTATGAAGGCGGAGCGCTCCATTGAGCGCGATGGCGTGCGGCTTCCCCTGGGAACATTCAAGTTTGCGCCGCTGGCGCGACCTGTTCCACTGTCGGCACGATTTGACCCGAGCGTGTTTCCGGAAGAGTCCATCCGGACGGCCTTGGACCTCGAAGGGATCAGTCCGGCGGCTGCAGAGCGCCGCCTGGGTGTTGTCGTCAATCTCAAGCTTGCTGAACTCGAACTCGCTAGCGGGGATTACGATGCTGCGCTCGCGCGGGTCTCAGAGGCCCTCAAAGTGGCGTCCTCGAACCCCGAGGTTCACCTCATGGAGGCGTTGGTGCACAAAGCCAACGGCTCCGCAACGAAGGCAAGAGAATCGATCGACGAAGCACTTCGCTTGGCGACAGGGGAGCCCCATGTGCTCCTCGCAGCGGCAAATATCCAGCTGGCGAGCGGCGACACGAGCGCCGCCGCACGCTCCGTCGGACTCATGAAAGAAGAAGGGTTTTACAGCCCAAGTCTCGCGGTACTCGAGGCGCGCATGCTTCGAGCCGAGCGCCGGTACACAGACGCCCGCAGACTGCTCGCTGAGGCACAGAGGACCGCGCCGACGGACGCGACAGCTATGGCTGAGAGCATCCTCGTAGAGCACGCAGACGGCCGATTCACTACGGCCCTGGACATGGCGTCGGCGCTGCAGCGCCAAGTGAGAGCGAACCCCTCTCTCTCTCCCAACTTTGACGGAACCGTGCGAGCCTACCTGGCTTGGTCAGATGCAACGTCGGGGAACTACGACGCCGCCGTGGCTACGCTGACGCTGCTGGCTGATACTGCCCCTGACGTGCCGGAGGCGCACTTTGCCTTGGGTAAGGTGCACGAGCTCGACGGTGACACTGACGCCGCGACGGTTTCCTATCGCACTGCCCTGGAACGTGGCGCGAGTGGTGCGATGTCGCGCGAACTCACGGCCTCCTTGCGCCGCCTGGGTGGCGAGATACCCGACACGCAGAGTCCTGCCCCAAAGCGAGGGCGTGGCTCCCGCAAACCGGGACGTCGTTCCAAGTGAGCGCCGCCTCCTCTGGTCCAGCCAAACGCACTCCTCTTCTCGCGCCGGTGTGCAGCCCGCGCTGCCCTGCCCGCTCCTCTGCTACACTCAAGCGTGTGACGGGGACGTCTTCCTAAGCCACGGGAGAGGACGAGCGTTTATGTCGACCACGCAAAACGTCATCGCAGAGAAGGAAGCGCGCAAAAAGGCGCGCCAGGCCGCGAAGCGCCTTCCTGCGCCAACCATCTCCCCGGAGTCCCTTCGCAAACTTCCGCTGTTCGACGGCATTCCGGAGAACGCCCTGAAAGCGCTCCTCGCAGTGGCACAAACCGCCGTGCTCCAGCGCGACGAGATGTTGGTCACTCCACAAAGTCCCGTTGCCAACCCCTACCTAAACTTTGTCGTGGCAGGCCAGGTTGGCTGCGGGGAATGGACGGAAGAAGCGCAAAAGTCCGTTGGCGCGAAAGCCAAGGCCGAGCTTTTCAAGAAGGTAGGTCAGACCGTCGCCGTCTTTGGGCACGGTGATTTCTACGCCGACGACTTCGCGAAGCGCGCAGGCGGGCTATGCCTCTATGCGATTACCGAAGCGCAAGTGGTACGCATGCGAACCTCCGACATCGTGCCGGTGCTTCAAGAACACCCTGCACTGCAAGACCGTCTACGTCGTCATGCCGAGCGATGGCTCGAGCGCATTCGAGTGCTGCGCTCAGAGGGCGGGCGCGACGAAGTATTCGATTTCTATGTCAAGAACGGCTTCTCTTTCTCCACACGAACAAAGATTCGCCAGCTCGAGCTATGTATCGATTGCGACAAATGTGTCGTCGGGTGCGAAGAGCGTCA
>JBMTAX010000698.1:0-2245 GCA_049429145.1 Myxococcota bacterium | reverse complement strand
GCAGGCAGAGTCGGGGACCGCAGGAAAGAGGCCGGGGCTTGCCTGGTCAGCTCCTGCGAGGGGCCACACGTCGTGTACCCCACAGAACACGCTCTCGTCTGCCGGGTCGTCGAGCCGGCTGGGATCATCGAGCAATACCGCTTCGAGTTGCTCGAGCGGACAGAAGCCACTCAAATGGTTGTCGAGCAACATGCCCCACAAGACCTCGTGGTCGGCGAAGGGGGTTCCCATGACCCCGACGACGTCGAAAAGCTCAGGATAGTTGAAGCCGAGACGCGACGCCGTGCCGCCGCCCATACTGACGCCAGCGACGGCGCGATAGGTGAAGCAGCGCTCATCATCGCGACCTTCGATGGTGTCCTGGGAACACGCCGCGAGCCCAAAGCGCTCCCCAAATGCAGGCGATGTGTCTGCGGGTGCCAGAGGGGCAGGACATGCGGCCGAGAAGGTGGCACCGACGAGCGCCAACACGAGTACGCGCATAGTTTACCTCGCTTGGGGTAGCCGCTCGTGTAGAGGCCGGGAACGCGCTCTGCAACCGTCCGGCCACGCTGTGGCGGTCGCCGCTCAACGCGGCGTCCAGCGGGCCCTTCACCGACGCGCCGCAGCGGTCATAGGATGGCTCCAAGGGAGCAGCGATGTACCAAGCACCTACCCGTGGCGAGTTGAAGAAGAACCTGAAGGCCCTCAAGGTCCGCCTTGACGAGCACCCTATGGATCTCGACGCGCGCATGCGAATCGCGCGGACCCATCGTCTACTCGGCGACAAGAAGCACGCGGTGGCCCACTATCGCGCCGTCGCCCGCTACCTCTCGCTGGCAGGGCAGCCCCTGATGGCCATCGGGGTACTCAAGGAGCTGCTGCAGCTGGACCCCCAGCACGAGGAGACGCTTCACTTCCTCGCCAAGCTCTATGCCCGGACCACCGAAGGGCCCGTCGTGTCCCGCAGCGAACCTCCCGCGGGCCACGAGGAAGTCGAGGCGACAGACTCTATCGCTCTCCCGGAAGGGCTGCCCCGCAGTCCGTCGGGTCTGTGGTACGCGATCCGCCCGCAGGAGACGAACATTCAAGCGGCCGTCGACGAGGAATCTCCTAGGATTTCCATTGCCGAGGAGCTTCGACAGCTCGCAGCGGCTCGTGCAGAGTCAGACCCTTCTTTACGTGCAGCGACGTCATTGACCGCGGAGGAAGAGTGCAATGACGATGACAGCCTCCCAGAGGTCGACGCCGGTGAGTTTGAGCTTCTTGGCGCTGCCTCCGAGGAGGAGGTCGTGCTGCCGAGAGTGCCTCTGTTCTCCTCTCTGTCTCATCATGCCTTCGTGGAGCTCGGACACGCGATGGTGTTCCAGCGTGCGAAGCCTGGACAACTCATCTACGCAGAAGGAGACCCTGGCGACAGCTGCATCGTCGTGGCGAGTGGGCGAGCGCGGGTGGAACGCACCGGCGACGATGGGCGGGCAAAGGTGCTGGAGGTCTTGGAAGTCGGTGGAATCGCGGGCCTTTTCGCGCTGCTTTCGGCCCAGGCGCGCCACGCCAACCTCGTGGCGGAGACCCACGTCGAATATTTCGAGATCGATCATTACGCCGTCGAGCGAGTGATCGCAGCGGATCCGAGTGCCCGGGAGTCCCTGGCAACTCTCTTTCGTGAACGACTACTGACGAACCTTTTCAGCGTCATGCCCGGTTTTGGGGACTTGGCTGCAAACGACCGAGCCGAGGTGATCGCACGCTGCAAAGACCGCGTGTATGAGCGCGACGACGAGATCCTGTGGGAGAGCTTCGAATACGATGGTGTTGGGATTCTGCTCGAAGGAACCGTGCGCTTGTCCGAGCGGGGCGGCTCTGCTTTGGACCATCTCCGGCTCGTGCCTGGCGATTTCTTTGGCAGCTTCGCGGCACAAGGAGGCGGACCCGCTGACCTGCACGTCGTCGCCCTCGAGCGAGTCTTGGTCACCAGCCTCTCGCAAGTCGCACTCGCAGAACTACAGACCGAGTTCACGGCGCTGAGGTCGCTCCGCGAGCTGTTCGTCGACGACGGGCTCATGCTCACCGCCCACGGCTTCGCTGGCAACGACAAGCTCCCCGGCCGGAAAGGACACCGCCCTCGTCGCGGACTCGGTCTCTTGTCGCCGTCACCCAATGGTACATAGGCGCTGCAGAGGAGGCATTGCTCACTCGACGACTGACTTGCGCCGCGGCACGCACTGTCAACCCGTTTCCCTCCGTGGCTATCGCCGTCGGTGGG
>JBMTAX010000697.1:0-2250 GCA_049429145.1 Myxococcota bacterium | reverse complement strand
ATCGGGGCCTCCTCGTCTTTGTTGACGGCAACGATGGTCTTCGAGCCTTTCATGCCAGCCACGTGCTGGATGGCTCCCGAAATGCCGACAGCGATGTAGAGGTCAGGTGCCACGACTTTGCCGGTCTGCCCGACCTGCCAGTCATTCGGCACCCAGCCAGCATCACACACCGCGCGGCTGGCACCGATGGCCGCCCCGAGGACATCGGCGAGAGGTTCCACAAGTTCCTTGAACCCCTCGGGGCCCTTCACACCGCGACCACCGGAGACGATGACGCTGGCGTCACCGAGCTGTGGACGGTCGGACTTCACCTCGTCGAAACCGACGAACTCCATCTTCGAAACCCCGGGGTCAGCCGCGAAGGCGACCACGTTGCCGGCACCTTGCTCGTCGGCGAGCGGGAACTCGGTGGGGCGCACCGTGATGACCTGAAGGGCCGTGGTGAGCTCCACCGTGCCGATGATGTTGCCGGCCCACATGGGGCGCTTGTAGGTCTTGCTGTCGACGACAGCAGAGATGTCCGAGGCCATCGCCGCGTCGAGACGCGCTGCAACTCGGGGCAGGATGTCTTTGCCGGCGCCGCTGGCCGCGGCCCACACGTGGGTCGCGCCAACGGCCTTGGCGCAGTCGGCGACCACCTTCGCGTAGGGCTGCGCAAGCCGTTGCGCGAGTCCCGGATGCTCGGCGTGGTGCACGGTGCTGGCGTACTTCGCCACTTCGGTGGCGATAGCGCCGGTGCCTTGGCCGAGCACGATGGCGTGGACGTCACCGCCCGATTGCCGCGCTGCCGCGACGGCATTCAGGGTGCCCTTGAACAGCTTGCCGCCGTTGTGCTCGACGACGATGAGATGCGTAGCCATGAGAGCTCCTTTCGTTCAGCCAGGCCTCAGATGGCCTTGGCCTCGTCGCGCAACTTGTGGAGGAGGGTGTCGACGTCGGGGACCTTCTGCCCGGCCGCCTTCGCAGGGGGCTCTTCGTAGGCTTTGACGACGACGCGAGGAGTGAGGTTCACGCCTAGGGAAGCGGCATCGATCTCCTCGAGTGGCTTCTTCTTGGCTTTCATGATGCCCGGCAGCGACGCATAGCGGGGCTCGTTCAGCCGCAGGTCGGTGGTGATCACGCAAGGCAGCGTGGTGGCGACAGTCTCGAGGCCACCGTCGGCCTCGCGCACGACGGTCGCCTTGCCGCCCTCGAGGGTGACGGTGTTGGCGAAAGTGGCCTGCCCCCAGCCGAGGTACTCGGCGAGCAGCTGCGCGGCCTGATTCGAGTCGTCATCGATGGCTTGCTTGCCCATAATGACGACGTCAGGGGACTCTTTGCCAACGATCTTCTCGAGGACGCGGGCGACCACGTTGCTGTCGCTCGGCCCCTCGTGCTTGACGAGGATGCCCCTATCGGCGCCCATGGCGAGGGCGCTGCGGATCTGCTGTGTCGCGTCCTGCGAGCCCATGGAGAAGACGACGACCTCGCCGCCGTGTTTTTCTTTGAGGCGCAACGCCTCTTCCACGCCGATCTCGTCGAAGGGATTGACGATCATGTTCACGCCGTCGGTGACGATGCCGCTCCGATCGGGCAGGAGCTTGATCTTCGCCTCGTAGTCCGTCACGCGCTTGACGGTCACCAGATACTTCACGGGGGACCTCCTCCAGCAGATTGACTTTTGAGTCAATCAGAGGGGCTGGTGTAGCGGCTTAGCTGCACTGCGGCAAGCGTCTCAGAGCAAGCGGGTGCCCGGCGCGCAATTTTTGTCAGCGCCGCACGACGGTGAGCTCCCGAGCGGCTGATCTCAGCGTCCTGTCCACGGCAGCACAACGATCTGGTCCCCGTCCCCGTCGAGCACCAGCAGCTCATCCTCAGGCGTCACCGCAAGACCGCTGATGTCTTTTACCAAGCCGGCGAGGTCGACGACAGCCTCGAGCGCGCGGGATGTGACCTGAAACCGCAGTAGCGAAGTCCCTTGGCCGAGCAGCACCGCACCTTCCGTCTCGACGGCAAGGCCGCCTGCGAGCAGCTCCGTCTCCGGCAGGGCGAACCACCCTTGCTCGGTTCCCCAGGCCGCATCGAACGTGGCGACATGTGCCGCGAGCAGCTGCCCACTCTCCTCGTCGAAAGTACGAGGCTGGGCGACGAAGGCCCCTGTCTCGCGGTCATAGCCGAGGCTCAAGGAGAGTTGCCGATGTGACGGGGCAACGGGCACCGGATCGGGTCCAGGCGGGAGCGCGCCGGGGTCGCCGGGGTCGAGTAAAGGTT
>JBMTAX010000696.1:0-2259 GCA_049429145.1 Myxococcota bacterium | reverse complement strand
AAATGCTCGTCTTTGCGCGCCATTACGGTGCCTTGCTCGCGCAAGACCTCCTCTCGTTCCGGGTCGCGCTCTCAGAAGGCGACCTCGAGCTCGGTCCATTCCACCCAGGGGTAACACCATGAAGCTCGACGAGAAGAGTGCCCCCACCCGGTCAGGGCTCCGAGCTGTCGTCGCCGTATTGTTGCCTGCACTCTTTGCGCTCCCTGCTGCCGCCGTGATGGATGAAGGCACGAGGGTCGATGACGCTGCAGTCCCGAGCGAGCCCGCTCCCCCGCCACTTCCATCTCAGTCCTCACTCCCCGAGCAACGCGACACGCATCGTCCTCTTGCGGCCTCTGCCCTCGTGCTCCCGAGGGAGGGCGTTCTCGTCTTCGGACAGCTCTACACCGGTTTTGAGAGCGACTGGGTCGAGGGGGTAGCTGCCCCGCGCTTCACACTTGCCCGGGCCGACCTCGGCTTTGGCTACGGCTTTTCCGAGCACACCGGGGTCTTGCTGCGTTTCGAAACCATCCGCTCAGCCGGGCCGGAGAGCCTCTACGGCATCGACGGCAACTCTCTGCTGGCACGGGTTCGGCACGGCTTCGGCTATGCCCGCGGGGCGTTTGGGCCCGTCGAGGTCGAGGCGCGCCTTGGCATGGTCCCCGACGTCTTTCTCGATACCGTGCTCAGCACTTTCGACCTCCGTGTCACAGGTCCCCTCGCTGCCGAACAAAGTGGGCTGTTCGATACCAGCGACCTCGGCGCCAGCGTCGCGCTCTCGGCGTGGCAAGGAGTCATCGACGTGCGTCTCGCCCTCACCAACGGTGAGGGGCGGGCCATGACGGAACAAAACGGGGGAAAGAACACGACAGTGGCCGCTTCGCTCAGGACACCGCGCTTCTTCCTGCTCGGTGAGCCAGGCCAAGTGGGTGTGCATCTCGTGGGGCGCGAGGGCTCGCGGGGACTTGCGAGCGTCGCGTCCCATCGAGTTGGCGGGGCCCTCTCCTTCGCACACCCCGCGTTTCATCTCGGCGGTAGCTACGTGTACGGCTTTGGCGTCGAGCACCGCTCCGACAGGCAAGCGCACGTCCTCGAGCTGTGGGCCGACAGCGTGCTCTGGCCGAGAGCCCTCGGAGCCTTCGCTCGCTACCGACGCTTCGGCACCGATGGTTTTCTCGAGGACACCGCCGTACATCACTGGCAAGGTGGTCTGTACGTCACCCTATTCGCCGATGCGCAGCGCAACGTGCCCGACCGCCTCCGCCTCTACGCAGGCTCGAACCTGACACACCACGAGGAGCTCGCCGGTCCCCTCCCGGGCTCTGCAGCCGCGGCGGACACCGTCGGTGCCCTCGTGCTCATAGAGGCCACAGGCTTCTTCCTCGCCGCGCTTTCGCAGTGATGTTCTCCCTTCGGCCAGTCGTCTCGATGGCTGACTTCCTTCTCGGAGCAACCCATGTCCGTCTTCTCCCCGTTCCATGGTCATCGCGTGTCTTCCTTCGCGCTGTGCAGCCTCCTCGCTTCGCCCCTCGCGTGCAGCGGGGCGAGTTCCCTGACCGATGGTGGTCCTTCGCCTCGGGCGTCGAGTTCCGGCAGCGACGTTCCCGCTGCCAATTTCGCCGGCCTCGTCATCAACGAGGTCGCTCCTGCCGGTGATCCCACCGACTGGTTCGAGCTGAAGAACACTTCGAGCAAGACCCTATCCCTCGATGACCTCGCCTTCACCGACGACGTGGTAGGCGCCCCCCTCAAAGCACGCTTGCCCCTTGGGGTGACCCTTGCTCCCGGCGCCTACTTCACCCTCGATGTGACCGATGAGCTCCAGGGCTTCAAGCTCGGGGGCGACGAGGAGCTCGGGCTCTACACCAGCTCCGGGGAACTCATCGACAGTGTCGACTGGGCCGAGGGAGCGGCGCCCGCCGGGCAGAGCCTCGGCCGCATTCCCGACGGCACGGGGCCCTTCGTCACCCTTACAGAACCCACCCGCGGGGAGGAAAACGTCGCTCCCCTCGAGGAGCCGGCTGATGCCGGCCCGGGCGCTCCCGATGAAGTGCTCGAAGAAGAATCAGCTCTCGACGGCGGCATGACCGCAGACGCCGGGGAAGGGGCGACCGAGATCGACGTCGTCATTAACGAGGTCACCAGCGCCGGCGACGACGCCATCGAACTCTACAATCTCGGGGAGCAAGACGTCGACCTTGGCGGCTGGCGTGTCGCCGACAGCGCCTACGATCCTGCCGTCGAGAGCACTGTTGCTGCGCAGTCTCTCGTGTTGCCCGC
>JBMTAX010000695.1:0-2270 GCA_049429145.1 Myxococcota bacterium | reverse complement strand
ACGAGAGCCCAGCGGACCTTCCGATTACCGCCGCCAGCGCCGCTCTGCGACCCCGTCGCCGAGGCGGGCGGTAACGAGGGCACCCCCGGGCTGGGCGAAGCTTCTGCCGGAGGCGCCGACGCCGACGCCACGAGAGAGAGCGGGGTTTCTGTTGCCGTCGACGTGTGCGGGGCCACCTCGTCGACTGCGATGTCTTCGTCCTCACCGTCTTCCGGCGGGGTCAACGGGACGGCGCCGAAGGAGGGTGGGGCGGTCACGGCGGCCGACAGGGACGCCACAGCCCACATAGGAGCGTCGTCAGCATCTGCATCAGGGGGCAAGGGCGGCGGCGCTGGAACCGGCTCGCCGACGTCAAAGGACTCCCCCAAGGTGTAGGCAGCCGAGGGGATACCCGCGGCGAACGGGTCTTCGAAGGCGTGCGGCGGTGTGGCCTCCGGTGCGGCCATAGCCATCGTAAACCCCGCCGGCGACGGTGCTGCCACGCCCAGTGCCGCCGGTGCTGCTTGTGAAGTGTGGCGTAGCTCGGGCAGCGCCATGGACTCGAGCTCGGCTACCGCTCGCGCGAAAGCCGCACCGTCCTCGTAGCGAACGGTCGGATCAGGATGGAGGGCCGTCTGCAACACGCGGTCGACCGCTGCCTGAAACGCGATGAGCGCGTAGGTGGGCGTGGTGAAACTGCCCGCATGCACCAGATGGGCAAGTTCCCGTCGTGACGCGGCGGCGAAGGGATAGGAGCCCTTCAAGCATCTGTAGAGGATCGCGCCAAGCGACCACACATCGGCGGCGGGCGATTCGGGCAGGCCCCGATAGCGCTCGGGAGCGGTGCAATAATCCACGTCCCTCGGCCGCTCGTCACCCGGGTTGAGCGCTGCGTCATCGTCTCGCCCGCCAATGCCCGCGACGTGCGCGCCATAGGCCCCGATCAAGATCTTGTTTGGCTCGAGGCCACCGTGAGCAACATTGGCACCGTGAGCTGCACCGAGTGCCTCCCCTGCCGCGCGAAGCACCCGCAGTGTGTGCGACAGTGACGGCGTGCCCGATGTGAGGAGGGAGTCGAGCGGTTGCCCGTCGATAAACTCCGTCACGACACAGATCTGGCCCTCTACGTCAACGAAGTCGAGGGTGCGGACGACCCCAGGGTGTTGCAGGTAGCCGGTCGCTAACACCTTGCGCTGTCGCTGTTGCAGCCGTGCGGTGTCTCCTCGCAAAGAAGCCGGCAGCACCTTCAGGCATACTACCTGTTGCCGCTCTCGGTGTTGGGCGCGAAACGTCGTCGACGAGCCGCCGAGGAGTGCTTCGAGCACATAGGGGCCCAATATTTGTCCGCTCTCAGCCAAAATTCCTCCAGGGGGAAACGGACCGCATCCTAGCCGCAAGCCGAGGTGCGTCGGTAGTGCAGAACGCGACTTTCCTCACAGCTTGGGTAATCGCTCCCCCGCGCCTCCTCGTCAAACTTCTGGTCAGTCGCTACCCAGCCAGGGTCGTCTGCTCCGGTGAGGTGTTCTACCTCCGTGCCTTCGCATGAGCTGCTAGCGTCCCCACATGCAGCCACAAACCACCGCAGCACTATTGATCATTGGGGACGAGATCTTGACCGGAAAGGTACAAGACCAGAACACAGCGACGCTCGCTCGGTGTCTCTTCCGGCGTGGCGTTGCCTTGCGCAGGGTCGAGACGGTCCCCGACGAAATAGCGGAGATAGCTGTCGCCCTCCGCCGCATGTCAGCGGCGTACACCTGGGTATTTACGTCGGGAGGAATCGGTCCGACCCACGATGACAAGACCTACGAAGCGGTCGCCCAGGCATTCGGGCGCGCTCTGGCGTACGACGAGTCGGTCTTGGCACGCATGCGGGAACATTACGAGGAGCGAGGGCGAGGGGAACTCAACGCTGCTCGTCGGCGAATGGCGCTGTTGCCGAGCGGAAGCGATGTGCTGCCAGTGCCCGCGCTCTGGGTACCCGTGGTGGTCGTAGAGAACGTCTACGTTCTGCCCGGGGTGCCGGTCATGTTCGAGCGCATGCTAGACGCAGTGGCCGACAGGTTTGTGGGGGAGCGTCTCCACCTCGTCGTCCTGCACACCGACGCCTACGAGGGGGACATCGCGGCTGCGATGGAGGAGGCGCAGCGGCAAAACCCCACGGTGCGCATCGGGAGCTATCCGCAGTTCCGCAAGAGCCGGGAATGCAACGTCATGGTCACCCTCGAGGGGACAGATCCCACCGCTGTGGAGGCCCTGGCGGACGCCCTTCTCGGACCCCTTTCCGCGCG
>JBMTAX010000694.1:0-2272 GCA_049429145.1 Myxococcota bacterium | reverse complement strand
GCCTCGTGCACACAGAACGGCAGAGCCCCGGGGCGCAACGCCAGGGCAAGACTTGCCGATAGAAGAGGTGTGGCTACTCTGTCTAGAAAAGCGCACGCGCCACTCCACAACGAGGCCTGAGAGCGATGAAGACCCGCGACACCACCCTCCTGAGCATCGCCGAAGCCTGGATGCCAGACGCGTGGATCATCGAGGAAGAGCGCCGCCGCGAGCGCGAGCGCGAAGAACAGGACCGTCCCTGGTTGGAGCTGCCTCTGCCTGCGCCCGCTGGCTTTGAGCCTACCCCCGCGAAGCCCGATCAGGCCCGCGGGGTAGTGGTCATCCCCTTGTGAGCGGGGACAAGCCTTCCCCGGTTACGCGCGCTCGGTGTACTCGCCCGTGCGGGTATCAATCTTGAGGTTGTCACCCTCGTTGATGAACAGAGGTACCTGCACGGTGTAGCCCGTCTGCATCCTCGCGGGCTTCGTGGCGCCCTGCACGGTGTCACCACGCACTGCTGGATCGCACTCTACCACGGTCAGAATGACGTGGTTCGGGAGGTCGATGTTGATGGGCTTGCCACGGTAGAAGAGCACCGAGCAGGTGATGCCGTCGACGAGGAAGTGGGTGGCCTCACCGAGGGTGTCCTTCGTGATCTCGTACTGCTCAAACGAAGCCGGCTCCATGAAGTGGTAGACTTCCTCTGCGGCGTAGAGGAACTGGACCTCTTTGTCCTCGAGATCGGGACGGTCTACCTTGTCGCCCGACCGGAAAGTGGGGTCGACGACGTTCCCGGTCAGCAGATTGCGCAAGCGCGTGCGCACGATGGCGGCGCCCTTGCCGGGCTTGTGGTGCTGGAACTCGATGATGGAGTGCGGCGAGCCTTCGTACATGATGCGCAGCCCGCGCTTGAAGTCAGAGGTGCTATACATAGTCGATTACCCTCGAGGGAACGCCTTACGCGTCCTCGCACTCGTCGCAAGGGGGTTTGTGCGCTTCCGAATCGATGAGCGAGCGGTACTTCGCTCGACGCTGGTCGCGCATCACGAGCGGCGCGCACAGACCTGATGATGCAGCGCATGCAACCCGAGCACGTAGGAATGCGTCCCAAACCCCTCGATGCGCCCCAGGCAGGCTGCGCCTACGACGCTGTGGGCGCGCTCCCCCCCTCGCTGCGCGCAGTTCGTCAGGTGCACCTCAACCACCGGAAGAGGCGCGATGGCCCGCACGGCGTCAGCGAGGGCGAGGCTCGTGTGGGAGTACGCACCAGCATTCAGCAAGACCCCGTCGAATTCATCGAGAGCGCCGTGCAGAAAGTCGATGAGCTCTCCCTCGTGGTTCGACTGTTCGCATCGCACAGCGCAGCCGAGCGTGGCTGCGACCTGCCCTAGGGAGGCGTCGACATCAGCCAGGCTGGAGGTACCGTAGAGAACAGGCTCCCGCCGGCCGAGCAGGTTGAGGTTCGGGCCGTGCAAGACCAGGACGCGCACCGTTCAGAGCTCGCCCTGGAGCTTCGGGGCGATGACGCGCAGCAGGTAACGGGCCTTGCCGATGTTCGCGCCGGGCCGTAGCGCCACGGCGAGGAAGTATTCGTCCGTGATGGGCCGCAGCACGGTGGTCATGCCCTGGGTCTCGAGGCTCAGCTCGGCCACGTCACCGGTACCGAGGTCGGCGGAGACTCTACGGAGCTGGGTCACGACGCTGCCCAGCTCTATCGCTGCCGCTTGGGGATCGAAACTGGCGCTGTGCGCGGCATCGCAGGTCTCGATAGCGATGCCGTCAAAGCCCATCAGGGTGACAGACACCGCGTCGGGAGCACGGTCGAGGAGGCCCTGCAAGTGAGCTGTGAACATGGGAGCATCCGCGGGCAGAGGTTATTCGCAGGTCGCGTAGACTTCGTCCTGTCCAGCGTAGCAGGTCTCGACGGTCGTGAGGGTGGTGTCCGCCGGGCACGCACCGTCCTCGTTGGTCCCCTCCAGCAAGCAGCCGTCGCATACCAGGATAGGGAACGAGAACTCCCGCGAACGCAGACTCGCACCGCCGCTCGTGGTCCCGTACACCCGCAGGTGCGCCACGAGGAGGTCGCCGTTCTCCGGCCGCTCGGGCGCAGCGGCCGGGAAGCCATTCAGAATCGTAGCAGCGAGGGGCGCGGAGGAACCAAGGCCACCCGCTGCGCCGCCCGCCGCCTGGGCCCCTTGGAGTGTACCCCCGACTGCGATCTCGGCCGGCGCGTCTTCCGTGGGCAAACCCAGGTTCTTCGGCTGGTTACCGGCGCTCAGCGGAGGGGTGAACC
>JBMTAX010000693.1:0-2279 GCA_049429145.1 Myxococcota bacterium | reverse complement strand
GCAGGCTCGTCCACCAGCGCAGTGCCATCGCCAAGGTCGATCGGGCCCAGCGCGCCCCCGTCTGCTGCTGGGATGGCGCCTTCGTAGGCGAAAACATCGATGACGTCGCTTTCGGTCACCAGCGCAATCCCATCCGGTGCGCCGTTTTGCATCAAGTCGTTGCCGAGGTTCGCCCCCGCTGCATCTTGGGTGACGCGCAAAGAGCTTGCCGCGGGGGTGACACCGCCGTTGTGCACGACCAGGAAGCCTCCAGCGTTCAGCGTCCCCGCACCGTCCAGCGCGACCTTCCGGTACGACTTGTTGTCGTTGCCGTTGAAGAACAGCAGCGAGTGGCCCGCCAGCGACACTGGCGCTCCGGTGCCGTTGTAGATCTCGACGAACTCCGCGGTATCAGCGCCGGGGTTGTCGTAATCCACCTCGTTGATGACGAGCCCACCGACGGCGTCTACCACCGTGACATCAGCGCTCTTCGCGCTTGCGCCCAACGTGGCGGTCACCGTACCCGTGGCTTCGGCCGCGCCCGCGACGAGGGTGAAGGTCCCTTCGAAGGCGTCGGCGGCGATGACGAGTGTCGACGCTGCGCTGCCCCCCACCTCGACGGTGCCGATGCCGCCGGTCACCGCCAGCTCGATGGACGCACCACCGGCGGGAGCGGGGATGTCGAGGGTCACCGTGAACACCTGGCTGCCCTCTACTGCGACTATCGTCGACGTGGGCGACAGCGCGGCCACCGCGGCAGGGGCATCTGCGGCCAGCACCCGCACCTCCACTGTGCGCTCCACGGCAGAGCCCTGGCGCCGGGCGCGCAGCGTGGTGGTGCCTGCGGCGATGCCCTGTACCGGGACCGTCGCGCTTTGCGTGCCGGTGGCGACGACCACGGTGCCTCCAGCCACAGTGGCCACGGCATCGTCACCAGAAAGGATCTCGATGGTTGTCGCTTCCTCCGCTGTCCGGTTCAGCCTTACCTCAAGGGCGTCGCCGAGGGCCCCTGTGGCACCCACTCGGACGAAGACGGGGGCGGGGCCAAGGCTCGCCACCTCGTTGTCGCCGGCCGCTACGTCGTCGGCAGAGCGGGGCAGGAGCTTCAAATGCCCGTTGCGCCAAGCGACTGGGCCTCGCAAAAAGGCGAAGTTCTCCCCTGTCGTCGGGGCGGGTTCGATGAGGTAAGCGACGTCGTCGACGCGCATCCCGCCGGTCACCTCGAACTCGCCTTCGCCGGTGGCATCGCCCGCCCCCGGAGCGGGAGCTGCATCGGTCACCGTGACGTCTTGCAACTCGACGAAGAGTCCCTCCAGCGGCGAGGCTTCACCCTGCGCCACCGCTGCGGCGATGTTCCCGGCGGCAAGCCCGTAGGGGGCCGGTACCGCCGCGGTGCTCACCGTCTCAAAGCTCGCCCCCGTGAGCTGGACCTGGCCGAAGAACGACGCCACCGTGGCGCCACTGACGTCCAGCACGTCCCCCGCGGTCACGGTGGGAGCCGCGCCCGTGTAGAAGAACACGCCGCTGTGGTCGGCGCCCGCGTATCCCGCACTCGTGGGGTCCAGCTGGGCGAAGAAGCCGTTGCCGATCACCGACGTGACCACCAGACCTTGCAGTGAGACGCGCTGGCCCTCGAGGCCCGCGTCCGTCTTCACGGCATACACGGTGGCGGGGCAGCCCCGGGTCCCTGGGTTTGCGGCATCTGGGCAAATGTCACAGGCGTCGCCCTTGCCGTCACCATCGCCATCGGCCTGGTCGGCGTTCGACAGCCCTGGGCAGTTGTCGGTGGTGTCGTTGGCCCCGTCGGCGTCGAGGTCATCGGGATTAAGGCCAGCACAGGTGAAGCCCTCGTTCAAGGGGCAGGGGTCACAGGCGTCGCCGGTGCCGTCGCCGTCGGCGTCGGCCTGCTGGCCGTCGTCGAGGGGGCGAATGGGGTTGAAGATGGTGTCGCAGTTGTCTTCGTCGTTGGCGATGCCGTCGCCGTCGATGTCCTCTGCTTCTAGCAGGCTCTGGTACGCGCCGCTGCCGAGGGCCGTGGTGTCTTCAGGGAGGGTACGGGCTGGTACGCAGGTGGGTTCGTTCTCGGGTACGCCGCAGGCAAAGAGCGGATAGATGTCGCCCACCGCGGTCTGCAGGTCGGCGAAGCTCATGCCTATCTCTCGCTGCAGGCACACCCGCTTCTCGCTGCCGCAGACGTCGCCCACGACGTTGCAGCCGGTCTCGAGCGCCTCCACCAGCGCAGCGTCACCCGAGAGCACCTCCCCGCCCCGGAGCACCAACGCCCCGTCTTCGACGCCCGC
>JBMTAX010000692.1:0-2280 GCA_049429145.1 Myxococcota bacterium | reverse complement strand
CATCTTCGAGCTGGCGCACCCATATTGTCGTTTGATGGTCTCGGCTTCCTCTTGGGGTGTACGAAGACCAACCGCGATATCATTCGTGAGGTGCTGTCCCCCAATCGCGATAACAGACGTATGCTGGATAGAACCGCCATAGAAAATGGCAATGTCGGTCGTGCCACCGCCAATATCAACGAGGGCGACCCCAAGTTCCTTTTCGTCCTCAGACAAGACACTGAGGGACGAAGCCAGCTGCTCGAGAACAATATCAGAGACGTTCAAGGCACATTTTTGCGCGCAGCGGACAATATTCTGTGCGCTTGTCACTGCACCAGTGACAATGTGGATCTTTGCTTCGAGCCGAACACCGCTCATCCCGAGCGGCTCACGGATTCCGTCCTGGTCATCGATCACAAACTCTTGGGGCAGGATATGGATCACTTCTCGATCCACAGGAATCGCAACCGCTTTTGCGGCATCGATGACGCGCTCAATGTCTGATTCGGTGACCTCACGGTGCTTCACTGCTACGATCCCGTGACTATTGAAGCCACGGATATGGCCACCAGCGATACCCGCGTACACCGTTGAGATTTCACACCCTGCCATCAACTCTGCTTCTTCAATGGCTTTCTTGATGGAAGCCACTGTCGATTCAATATTGATGACGACGCCTTTTCGAAGACCCTTGGACGGGGCGGTACCAATGCCGATGATATCGATGCCGTCCGGGGTCACTTCTCCAACAATCGCACAAATCTTCGTGGTGCCGATATCCAGGCCGACCACGACGTTATCTCTCTTGGGCTTTGCCATGCCCTCTCCTTCTGGGTGCGCCACTCCCGCAACACACCCGACGCCAACACTGCTCTCGCAGATTCAGCCTCCCGGCTGCCCAACCACCTCTGGTTGAACCCGGAGACGAACCGCCACCCTCTCGGGACGATGCGAATCGTCTAATCGAATTTCAGACACAGCCCTTTCTTGGCGCTCAAGCGCCTGCCAAACGCGCCCGAGGCGCTCCATGGTTTCCGTGAGGTCGCCTCTCCCGAGGACGACCCGCTCTCCATGCTGCAGAATCGCCGTGGGGCGCCCGGCAGCATCTATGTTGACCTCAGCGAGGGCACCTCCCGGTGCACCCGCTGCTTGGTGTGACTTGATGACCACAAGACCTAGACTGACGAGTGGCGACTGTGGCGTCTGCCACTCGTGTTGCGGCACACCAGTGATCACCGGCAGATCGAGCCCGTCGCCAGGCTGTGCAATCTTGAACGGGACACCGGTGTCATCGAGCAAATAAAGACGGCCCTCGACCGCTGCCAAGGCCAGAGGCGCGCGGGACGTCACATGAATCTCGAGGGTATCTGGAGGAACCCGCCGTACCCGTGCATCCGCCACAAAGGGATGGGATCCGACCCTCGCCCGCACTGCCTCGAGATCTATACCGAACAAAGGCATGCCCTCGCGGACCTCTGCATAGGCGATGATCTCGGGGATTCGCTCGGCGCTCACTCCCTGCACGGCAACAGAACGCAAGGGAAGCGTGTCACCAGCCGTCAGCCAGTCCCGGGACTGCAGGACACCGTAAGTCCCTGCGGCAGCGAATGCCGCAAAGCCTGCGGACTTCAGCAAAGGCCCGACCCAGCGGTGGGCTCTTTCGGCAGGACGACGAACCGGCGGGTGAACGTGCCTCATGTGAAATCACCCACGCGGCGTACTTCCCACTCGAGGGTGCGACCGAAGCGCTGCTTCACCTCATGCTCCGCACGCTCCGCCAGGGCGACGACATCGCGAGCAGTGGCGCCACCCAGGTTCACGAAAAAGTTGGCGTGAACCTCCGAAATCTGTGCGTTCCCAATACGGAATCCCTTCAAGCCGGCGGCCTCAATGAGACGACCGGCATAGTCGCCCTCGGGATTCTTGAACAAAGAGCCCGCTGACCGCAGCTTGGGCTGCGTGCGGTGACGTCTTTGCAAGAGGTCCTTTGCCACCTGGTCAAGCTCCATGATTCGATCGGTTCGACGATGATCGCACTGAAGAAGCGCAGAGGTCAATATCACATGGTTAGGAATTTGACTTTTTCGATACGTGAATCCACAGGCCTCTCGGCCGATTGTGATCGGGCCCTCGCCGGTCACGCCACATACCTCTACAACGACGTCACCGTGGGCGGCCCGTCGGTGACGGTGCCCGCGCGCAGCGCCCGGGTGCTGCGGGCGCGGTGAAGGCGGGCGTTCCCCGGAGGGCGGGTTGGACGACGACATCGCGGCAGCGCTCGAGGCGGTGGCGGCAGCC
>JBMTAX010000691.1:0-2284 GCA_049429145.1 Myxococcota bacterium | reverse complement strand
ATAACGACGACCGTGGTCGGCCATTTGCCCGCCGGACTCAGGGTAGAACAGGGTGCGGTCGAGCAGAATGCTCACCCTTCCCTCGAAGGAGCCGTGGCCTTTCACCGTGGCGGTGAACTCATGCCGCCACGGGTCCTCGAGGTAGAGGCGTTCGGTGTTGAACATCGGCAGGACTCCCGGGTCTCTCGTCAGCGCTCAGCGACGATGTAGGCGAGCCAGGTGAGATCGGCTGGTGCGTCTTCGGTGCGATAGTAACGCCCGTTCCCTTCGCCGTTCTCGTCCTCGTCTTCCCAGAACACATGGGTCTTCGAGAAACCGGCCTCGGCGAGAATCTCGCGAATCTCAGGCATGGTCCAAAGACGCCAGTCGTACGTGAAAGCCTTCTCGATTCTACTGCCGTCCTTGAACTCGAAATGAATGTGGAACAAGGCACCGTGATTGATGGGATTGAAGCGCTCTTGGTGCCAGACGTAGATGAACTTACCGACTTTGCGCTTCTCCTCTTCGTCATCTTCTTGGACTTGGGGCCCGCCGAGCATGTCGAGAATGAACACGCCGTCGTCTACCAGGTGCTTGTGCACGTTTCGGAAATAACGACGCATCTCCTCACGTTCGCGGAAGATGTAATACGAAAAGTTTTGCGCCGTGACGATGTCGACTTTCGGGGTCTTTGCCGTGCGGACGTCGCCCTGCACGACGTGAACCCTCTGCTGGGCACCCGGCCCGAGGCTGGAGAGATTGCGCTCACTGCCCCACTGCAATGGTTCAGCGTCGTAATCGACGCCCCAGGCTTCTTGCTCTTTTCCTGAGCGAGCCCACTCGCAACACACCGCGAAAGAACCGCAGAAATCCTCACGCAACGTACGGGGCTTCGCGCCGCGCACCTCTTTGTAGAGACGACGCAGGGTCTTGACCTCGTGGGCTGGGTCTTGCACGGACTGTAAATAGCACTCGTATTTGTCGGCGCGATTCGCGAGCGTCTCTTTCTCTTTGCTCTTCTTGCCGCTGTCTTTCGCCTTGCCGCGCTTGCTCGCAGGCGATTTCGACGTCGTGGACGTTGCGGTGTCACTGGCCTTTGCCGACATTGCGCTCTTTCCGCCAGTCCGATTCCGTTTTCCGCGTACCGCAGCCACGTCCATGCACCACCTCTTGTGACAACTAGGCCATGCTTAGACTGAAGTCCTCCATCCCGAAAGGCCCCAGGAGGGCCTCGACGACACGCAGCCTGTGCGTTCGCCTCGGGGCGGTCAGCAGGAATAACCACACTCAGGGTCGCTCGACCACGCTCCCTTGGTCATCTACGACGAACACGGCGATTCCCGCGTGCCCACCACCGAACACCAACAAGGTACCTCCGGGCAGTGTCACCAACCGTCCCAAAGGCCGCGGGGGGACCACTTCGATGGTGCGGAGGCCGCTCGCTCCCCAAATATGAAGGGCTTGGCCATCATGGCTCAGTGCCGCCAACTGCTCGTTGGTCGTCCACACGAGGGAGGAGGCGCCGGTCACGACGGACTGTGGTGAGAAAATACTCCCGCCTACCCTGTCGGGGGCAATCGGTCGCAGAGCTCCTCCGTCGAGCACAAAAGCAGCATCACGCCCGGTGACCGCAGCGGTCAGCTCCATTTCGAACACTCCCACGTACACGAGAGTTCTGTCGTCGATGCGAAACAGCTCTGCGCCGGGCAAGCTGGCCGGCTCCCCGCCGGGTTCGTAACCGCCGCCCATCAAGACCCAGAGCTGTGCTTCCCTCGTGAAGGTGACCAGCACCGGAGAGCGTCGCGCGCGGCGCAGTGGCGTCGTCGTGCGCTCCCCCGTCAGCGGGTCGTAGAGGGAGACGGTGACCTCATTGACAACGACGAAGCGCCCATCGGCGAGGCGGGTCTCCGCACCGTAGCAGCCGCTCAGCGGTGCGTCGTCGTCGAGGGTCCAAGGGCCCTCCTCCCCCTCTTCGCGCAGACGCCAGAGCATGGGGGAGGGCTGAGCCTCCGCATCGCAACCACCGACGACGAACAGCCGCGTGCCGTCTAGAAAGCAGGAGCCGCCTGTTCGAGGACTGGGAAGCGCAGGAGCCGGGCGCACCGCTCGTGTGAGGGGCTCCACAACAAACCCTGTGGCCACAGGCGTCTCCCCCTCGGTGCCTCCCAGCCAGAAGGTCTCTCCGTCGACACCGGTGCACAGGGCGGCGTCCTTCCGCGCCGGTGGTAGATCTACCACGAGGGTGTGCGCCGCCTCGGGGGGGGCGACCACCATCGGCAACACTACATCTCCGTCATCTTCAATC
>JBMTAX010000690.1:0-2292 GCA_049429145.1 Myxococcota bacterium | reverse complement strand
CAGGTCGAGCGCGCCGTGCGTCCGATGGGAGAGTCGCTCCGACGCGCAGGGGTCACCCCCGATGTGCTGACCGTCGTCGGCCTTCTCCTCGCCGTTGCTGCGGCAGTCGCCGTCGGTATGGGTGCGCTGCGCGTGGGTCTGTTACTCGTCATCCTCGCCGCGCTTCCCGACCTCCTCGATGGCGCCGTTGCCAAGGCGGGCAATCTGTCCAGCCAGCGGGGTGCTTTCTTCGACTCGGTCATCGACCGTGTGACCGATGGTTTCCTGCTCGGCGGCATCGGGTGGTTCCTCGTGTCCCGCGACGGTGGCCACATCGCCATACTGCCGATGGCCGTCATGGGTGTCTCGTCGACTATCAGCTACGAACGCGCCAAGGCCGAGTCGCTGGGTCTCCAGGCCAAGGGCGGATTGATGGAGCGCGCCGAGCGGATCATCCTCCTCTGTATCGGCCTGTTGTTCGACTCGGCGTTGGTTCCCATTCTGTGGGTGATGCTCGTGCTCACGTCGATCACCGCCATCCAGCGGTTCTTCAAGGTGTGGAAGCAGGCCGCGGTAGCGCCGATCGCAGAGGTGCGCATCGAGCAGCGTCAACTCCGCCGGGCCTCGCGCAAAGCCGCCCGTTTGCAGCGTCGCGCCTCTGCGCGTCGTCGCGCGCGCTGATCCTCCAAAAAGATGGCCACACTGCGCGAGTCCGCCACCGACACGTTCACCGTCGGTGCCTACAAGATGGCCAGTCTCTTCGCGCAGTTGACTCCGGGGCCGCTCGCGTACGCCAGCGCGAGGTTGATCGGGTACACCGCGTCCGCGTCGTTGCAGTCACGCCGCAGCATCATCGAACGCCACATTCGGCGCGTGCGCCCCGACTACGACAAGCGTCAACTGCGCGCCGCCGTCCAGGGTGCCTTCGATAGTTACGCGCGCTACTACGTCGAGAGTTTTCGTCTCCCCGGCTTGCCCCGCGAGGTGGTCGACAACTCCTTCACGCTCGATGGTTTCGAGGGAGTGATCGAGGGACTCGGCAGGGGAAAGGGTGTCATTCTTGCTTTGCCTCACCTCGGTGGATGGGAGTGGGCAGGGCGTTGGCTTGCCGACCAGAAGTACAAAGCAACCGTCGTCGTCGAACCGTTGCAGCCACCCGAACTTTTCGAATGGTTCACGAACCTGCGCACGAATCTTGGGATGAACGTCGTGCCCCTCGGCGAAGGCGTCGCGGCCGACATTCTCTCCGCGTTGCGCGACAACCACATCGTGTGCCTGCTCTGCGACCGCGACCTGAAGGGCGACGGATTGCCAGTCGAGTTCTTCGGTGAAACGACGACATTGCCCGGCGGACCCGTCACGCTTGCCATCAGATCGGGCGCACCGCTCATCACCGCAGCGGTCTACTTCACCGATCGATACAACGGTCACCATGCGATAGTGCGACCGCCCCTCGATCTCACCCGCACGGGGCGTTTGCGTGACGACGTTGCCGCCGGCACCCAGAAACTCGCCAACGAACTCGAGTCACTCATCCGCCGCGCGCCAGAACAGTGGCACATGTTCCAGCCGAACTGGCCGAGCGACCCCGGCTACGCAGAAATGCGCGCTGCGCGGTCTTAGGCTTTCGGTATGTCCCGCGTGCAAGTAGCTCTGAATGTCGGTGACCTCCCAACGGCCATCGCCTTTTATACGAAGTTGTTCGGTGTCGAGCCGCACAAAGTCCGCGACGACTATGCGAATTTCGTGGTGACAGAGCCGCCGCTCAAGTTGGTCCTCATCGCCAACGGAGGCGAGCCGGGATCTCTCAATCACATCGGTGTCGAGGTCTCGTCAACCGAAGAAGTCGTGGCTGCTGCCGAATCGGCGCAAACCAACGGTTTAGCGACGACTCTCCAAGAGACAACGAGCTGTTGTTACGCACTGCAGGACAAGGTGTGGGTTCATGGTCCTGAGATCTCTTGGGAGATATACACCGTCACTGACGACGTCTCCGATGTCGGCACCACGATGTCTCCACGCTCGACAGTGACTCCACGGCGGCTGATCGACGTTGTCGCCTTGGAAGGCGACTCGTGCGGCGTCGATGGCAACTGCTGCTGAGGCCGTTCGTCGACTGTTTCTGGTTTTTGCTCGATCAGGAGTAGGCGTCGATCAGTTGTCTGATCGCGTGTACCTGTCCGCCCGACGTCGATGACATGACGGCAACCGGTGTGATGCCCGTCGCCTGCCATGCGGCAAGACCTTCGCGAACGCGATCGACCGAACCGCTGAGCGTGCAGTCATCGAGCCACCTGTTGCTCATCGCCGATG
>JBMTAX010000689.1:0-2250 GCA_049429145.1 Myxococcota bacterium | reverse complement strand
GGACCGACCGCGGGCCCCGATTTTTCACGACGTCACGAGGCCCAGGTTGGCACGGTGACCCATCAGGGTTGCAGCGCCGGGGGAATTCCTTCGACGAACTGATCTAGCACCGGGCTCCGAGTTGCGTTGGTGGCGCAATGCACATTGCCGAGGTTTGCGTGGTACGCCGCATCATCCACCCATCGCACCGCGAGGCCGAGCGCCGTGAGCCTCTCCTCCGTCACGTCTCGTTCTGCTTGCCAAATGTCCGTCTCGCCCAACACGTAGGTGTCGTCGAGCACCAGTGCATTCACCGGATTTGACCAATCGGCAGTACCGTCAGTGAAGAAGATGGGTAACTCCACCACATCGGTGCGATCAAGCCGCAAAGCAGCGAGGATGCCCGGGCTCTCGGTGACGACGCCATTCACCAGATAGCTGCCCCCGTCGAGGGCCTTGTCGATCTTGCTTTGCAACCCCTGATTATATGGCCCGTAGTAGCTCGGGTAGAGCAGCCCCGCCTCCCGAGGGCTGACGACGACAAGCTTCGTCTCTCCCGCAGCGGTGCGCACAAAGGTAAGCAGTTCGTCGACGTGCTTGATCAGCAGCCAACTCGTATCTACCCAGAACGGCGCTTGTACCTCCTGTGCATTCAGGAAAGCCACAACGTCGGGGTGCAGTGTCGTTCCGGTGCTCGTATTGTGTCCGTAGTAGATCCGTCCGAGGGGCCATCCCTCCACCGGAGGACTCACCTCGAGATTGCCGAACCAATCAGCCCAGGCATCTCCCCCCACGAGGTCACGTTTGGTGCCGACGCGAATCACGCCCATGTCTGCCCCGAGCAGACTCGGAGCGTGGCCATCGTGATCACGGTTGGCCTGCAAGACGACGTACTGCGGTGACCGACCGGGCAGCTGGGTGTAGCCAATCTCCATGGTGTCTTGCGCCCACATCTCCTGCCAGTGGGAGGCGAGAAACGGTGGGGCGAGCGTCACGGCGGCATCGCTTGTGGCGGCGTTGAGATCGGTGCGGAAAGTGCCGTTGTCGTAGACGCCACTAGCGACATGGACATCTATGGCGGGCGCGGTGCTTGGGAGCATTATCCAAGGAGCAATACGTAGCTTGACCTCGTCGGCTGCGACGAGCTCGCCGGTTTCGTCATTCGCCTCGACCCGAAGCCTCACAAACCCGTTGAAGTCTGCGCCGATGAGCCGATTGGCTTCCATTCCCAGCAGAATCGATGATGCGCTCGGGAGCGGCCCGCTCATCGCCACGAAACCACTCGGTCCGTTCAGAAAGACACGCGTTGCCGAGGCGCCCTCGATCACGTGGATCGTCACGGAACGTGAGCGCAGCGCAGCGAGGCATCCTAGCTCGACGCGCACGGGCGCCAGATCGTCCGCATCGGCGCTGCCGTTCGGGACCTCGTCCTCGGCATCGGGCTTTCCGTCGCTGTCGTCATCATCTAGGTTCGGTGACAGGAAAGCGCCGCGGGACCAGGTCCATTGGTTTCGGCCCGCCAGATCGTCTCCGTCGACTTCTCCGTCACGGTTCGTATCCGCCAAGGCTACGAGAGCGGACTTTGCGATCCCGGCGAAATCTCCCGTGCCGTCACAATCGAGGGGCGGCGGTAGCTCCTCATCCCCTGGCGACTCCTCCGTCACAGGGGGAACCACCGGCACCTCAGGCGCGGGGCCACCGTCGACAGTCGCTGTGTGCGGAGCGTTCTCGCCGCCTGCCTCGCTGTCTCCCCGGTCCGCATCGCAACCACACACCGTCACCATCAACACCCATGAAGCCATGCGAAACCAACGGGAACCTGGGACGAACGGTGTGGGTTGGGGGCTGCGCATCGGCACGTCTCTCCTACTAGAAACAGAATTCCCGCACCGGTTACGTGGATCCAGGCGGGAAATCCAGAGGGCCGCTACCCTCCCCACTCGAGTGCGAGCCGCGGAAGCAAGGATGTCGCATAATGAAGCCCGACAACCGGCCAGAGGGACTCGGTGCGCTGGCGCAGCCCCGCCAGCACAATTCCAAAGCCGAACGCCCAGATCTTCAGCGGCAGCTCGGGCCCGGGAGTCAGCAGCGCGTACCCTAGGCTTGTCACCAGTGCCGCGACAGCCACTCCGTGCCTCCGTTGCAGCGCAACAAAAGCGTACCCGCGGTACAGCAGGTCCTCCGCGAAACACGCGACTGCCATCATGGTCACAAGCAGCGCCATGGGTACCTGTCCGCCTGTGGGGTCGAAGCCCGGCTGGAACCGGAGCA
>JBMTAX010000688.1:0-2295 GCA_049429145.1 Myxococcota bacterium | reverse complement strand
GAGACTCTCTTTCGTCGTGTCATCCCCCTCCCCCCATGTCTTTCTGAGAACTTGCGAAATTGTCGAGCCCCTTGCAGGCGCGAAGCCTCTTGTTCCACCGCGCTCCACGAACCCTGGCAAAGGAGAGTGCCTCTGGACGAACGCTGATGGGGTGCGTAGGCAGCGGGGATGAGTGCTCTCACCGGCTTCCCCGTCGTCGTCGTCTGCCCCGTGCAATGGGGAGAGATGGACGCTTATCAGCACGTCAACAACGTGACCTACCTACGCTGGTTCGAAACCGGGAGGGCTGCGTACTTTGACGCAGCACAGCTGTGGAAGCGTGGTACTCCCGATGCGCTGGGCCCGATCTTTCATTCGGTGCAATGCCGCTACCGCGTCCCGCTGACTTTCCCTGACGACGTCGAGATCGGCGTGCGCGTTGTCGAAGTGGGGGTGGATCGCTTCACCGTTGAGCACGCGGTTTTCAGCCGCGCCCACGGGTGCGTCGCCGCCGAGGGGCGCGGGGTCGTCGTAGCCTATGACTTCCAAGCGAAGACAAAGGCGCTTCTGCCACAAGCGTGGCTCGATGCGTTCGCCCGCATCGAAGGTCGGCCCTTTGTCGCTCCCGGCAGTCCAACGTAAGTGCCTCTCTTTTGCGCCACTGAGAAGCACGTCGCAACGCATCACCATGCAGTAATGACAAGATCCTCTCACTCCTAGTGATCATCCAGGGGCAGACAACCCACCCAACGCGCGATCACTGTCCGCTCAGAGGCACTTTCTGAAAGTCAATGAGGTCCTTTCGGCGCACGGTCTGCTATGCGGTCGCCGTGACGTCGCTTTGGGATCTCGATCACGGCCCGTTGGCCGCGCAGGTGAAGCAGCTAGCGGGTCCTCGCATGGACCCTGTCGACGCTGTGGCGCCCACACGATTTCTTCCACAGCTCCTCGACCTCGGGGGCAGTGTAGCGCTTGCGGGTTCGCTGGCGACGGAGCCTGTGCCGCGAGAGGCCCACGCCGATGGACGTGAGGTCGTAGACTGGGTTGACGCCCAGCTCGAGGCGCTGGAGCGCCGTCACCTCGAGGTACTCACCGGCCGATGCAGGGTCTCCTCTCCCACACGCATGAAGCGGGAGCTTCGCGGCATCGTGCCACGCAATCCGTCGGCGGTGCGGCTGATCACCCCCGCTTTCTCGCAACACTTCCAGGTCAACTACGTCAATCTTCGCGCCGCCCTCGCAATGCTGCGCATGGAGGCCGGTCCGCGTATCGCGGCCCTCGGACGTCGAGGTGCTCGCCTCGAAGCCCTCGATGCGGCTTTGGCCGACGCTGTCGCCGTGAAAGCAGAGGTCTTGCGCAACCGCCTCGTCGCTGCGGTGCATGCGCGCTTCGCCCAAGAAGCCAAACGGGCCCTTGAAACGCTGCCTGAGAACTACCGGGTCACCGACCTCGATCCGTGGTTTGACCCTTCGGGTTGGATCCCCGCCCACTTGGTTTTCGTTGGCCAAACCTTGGCCGCCGTCCTCGCCCATGAGGCGGGCCGACTCCGCGCCCTCGCGCGCGCTTCCTCCGATCCCATCTTGGTACCAGGGAGGTCCTCGTGACCCGTGTGCTCGTCATCCTCGTCGGCAGCATCGGCTGTGCCTTGCCCCTATGGGCCCTCGGCACCTACCCGGTGGAAGACTCTTTCGCCCGCGTCCTCGTCGGGCTCATCCTTGGCGGGCTCGGCCTCGGGGTCGCGGGGTTATTCCTGCGTGCCAAAGGCATCGACCGCATGCTCGCCGACCTGGTCGCCTTCGACACCTCGGGGCATGACATCAAGAAGCTCGCAGCTGAAGCGCCTGAGCTGCATCGTCTCGTCGAGGCGAAGCTGCAAGGCGAACGCACCCCCGTGGCGCGAACGGACGAGCTTGCCCGCTACCTCGTCAGTTCCCTTGTCCTCATGGGGCTCCTAGGTACCTTCGTGGGTCTCGTCGACGCCCTCATCGGCGCCCGCGACGCGCTGAGCGTCTCCACCGATGTCAGCGCGCTGCGCAGTGCCCTCCTCGCCCCCATGCGCGGCCTGTCGCGCGCGTTCGGCACGAGCGTGGCAGGCATCTCCTCGTCGGCAATGCTGGGTCTCGCGCTCGTGCTGCTGCGTCGAGCCGAGGCCCGCGTCCATGATCGTGTCCAGCGCATCGTCGCGGGTCGTATGCTCGCCGATCTCGCGGCGATGCATCCCGAGGCCAAGGAGCAGCTGCGAGCCGACGCCGAGAAGCCCGTGCTCGACTGGCTGGAGGATCGCCCCCAGCCTCACGCCAACGCGCTGCGCTTCGT
>JBMTAX010000687.1:0-2304 GCA_049429145.1 Myxococcota bacterium | reverse complement strand
AAGGTTGCCGTCGTGGTCAGCGCAGCCGCTCCGTCGCGCACCGACAAAGTCTGGTATCCCCGCAAGGCCAGGATCTCCGCGAGTGTCTCCCCACAATCGGCCTCATCGTCCACGATGAGGATGCGTCGAGACGCAACGCTCATCGCCACCTCGGCCCGCGCTTCCCCCGGTGCCTGCTCGACGGACATGAGGTGACGAGTCAAGGCGATGATGACCTCACTGCCACTCCCCCTGCCCTCACTCACGATCTCCACGGTTCCTCCGTGCAGCTCGACGATGCTTTTCACGAGCGGCAGACCAAGACCGAGCCCTCCTTCAGCGCGATCGAGGTCACGAGGTCCTTGGGTAAACAGCTCGAAAAGATGAGGAAGCAGGTCGGGTTCGATGCCGATGCCGTCGTCGCGAATGCTGATGCGAACCTTGGAGGGGGATGCACGCAACGTCACGTGGATGTTCCCCCCGGGTGGCGTAAAGCGAGCGGCGTTGGTCAGGACATTCTCGATCGCCTGCACCAACCGATGTTCGTCGGCGCTCACGTACACTTCCCCGAAGGAATACACGTCGCGTGTCAGTCGATGCTCCCGTCGGGCAACGACGGGGGCGGCCGTCTCGATCGCAGCCTCGATGGCAGCTGCGACGTCGACAGGGGCGAAGGTAAACTGCAGGCGACCCGCTTTCAGCCTGGAAACCTCGAGGAGCTGGTCGAGCATTGCCCGCATGCGCTGCGCTTGCCGACTCATCATCAGCCGTACGTTCTCAAGCCGCTCAGGCTCCGCGCCAAGGGCCTGCCACAGGTCTAGGCCGTGGACGAGCGCGGAGAGGGGATTCCGCAGCTCATGTCCCAGCATCGCCAAGAAGTCGTCTTTGCGCCTGGCCTCCTTTGCGAGGTCGTCGGCCCTTCGCGCGGTGAACAACTCAGCATTCCGTAGCGCGGTGACATCGTCGATGAGCAAGAGAATGAGGTCACCCTCACCTTCGCGCCGCATCATGCGAGCGTTGATGTGAAGCAGGCGCCGACCCACGGTCGATGACATCAACTCTACCTCGTAATCTCGCACCTCCTCGTCCTCGGGCAAAATGCGCGACAGCAGCGTTCGCATCCTCGGCAAATCCCACGCGTGGTCACCTATTTCGAAGAAGTCACGTCCCACGGTCTCAAGAGAGGTGAGGCCGAATCGCTCGTAGAAGGAACGGTTCCCCGAGACGATCTGCAACGAGCGTTTGAGCACCAGCAGCGGGCTTGGAATGGTGTGAACGATGGCGTCGGCGAAGGCACGCTCCTCTTCCGCTATGCGGGCCGCCGCTTTTGTCTCAGTGACGTCGTGGAATGCCACCGAAACACCATCGATGTGGCCCTCCTCGGTGCGGTAGGGAGAAACGGTTTGATTGAACCAGCGTCCGTCGCGTGCCCGCACCTCGGTCGCAACGGCAGTTTGGGTCTCGAGCACCGACAAGGCGATTGGGACGAAGTCGGCGTCTGAGAAGTGCTCCCTCAGCTCCTCTAAGGGCCGCCCGATATCGGCGATTCGTAGGGGGAGCAGATTGCGAGCGGCCGGTGTGAAGCGACGAATGTTCAGCTGCCGGTCGAGGAAGACGATGGGGATGTTTGTACTTTCCAGAAGGTTACTGAGGTCGGCGTAGGCCTGCCGTAGCTCGAGGTTTCTCTCCTCGAGCTGTTGGTTGATGGCGGCCATCTCGTCGTTCACAGACTGGAGTTCTTCGCGCGAAGTCTCTAGCTCTTCGTTGTTCGACTGCAGCTCCTCGTTGAGGGAGAGCAGCTCTTCGTTGCTGGCGCGATAGTCTTCGTTAGCCACGTCGAGCTGCTCGATGGTGCCGCGCAGTTCCTCGCGTGTGACCTTGAGCTCAGTCTCGAGCTGGTGGAGCAACGGCAAGTCGATGTCGGTGGCTGCTGGGGTATCTCGAGCGGGAGCGGCACCCACGTCCCGGAACGAGATAAGCAGCACTCGCGGCTCACCTGGAGCTGGCCGAAGCGGCTCCACCGTGCAGTTCACTCGAACGGTTTGCTGACCTCGTTCGATGCTGATGTCGTCGACAACCACCCGCTCACCAGTGAGCACTGCGTGCTCAGTGGCGTGTCGTAGCCGAGGGTAGAGACCTGGTTTGACCCACGCCAGCAGGTCCAGTCGCGCGTCCCCGGTAGGCTGTGTCAGGTAGTCCCCTGTAGGCCCGAAGAACGACTGGATCTCCAGGGCGTCGCTCACCACCACGGTTGCGTGGGTATGACGACTCAGGATGAACTGCTCGAGGGTGCGCGCGCTCTTCGGTTGGCGCACTGGTGAAGTG
>JBMTAX010000686.1:0-2307 GCA_049429145.1 Myxococcota bacterium | reverse complement strand
CAGCGGTGCATGGACCCGGATAGCACCGTTTTGGGCGTGAGCCGTGGCGACGTTGGCTAGCGCCTCAAAGGCACGGGCGAACTCAGGTCGACAGTCCGGGTAGCCCGAGTAGTCGAGGCGGTTGGCGCCGAAGAATAAATCCCTCGCGCCGATGACCTCTGCGAATGCGAGGGCAAAGCTCAAGAAGATGGTGTTACGGGCCGGCACATAGGTGACCGGGACTTCGTGGCTCTCGACGGCAGCGTCGATGTCAGCCGCATCGCGCCCCTTGGGCACCTCGATATCGGCGGTCAGCGCCGACCCACCGAAGGCACGCAAATCGAGGGAGACAACGCGATGGTCGACGACACCTCCATGCGCCGCAACCCGATGAGCGGCCTCGAGTTCGACGCTGTGCCGCTGGCCGTAATGGAAGGACAGAGCGTGCACGAGGTAGCCCTGCTCGCGCGCGATGGCGACGACGGTGGCAGAGTCGAGCCCGCCCGACAGCAACACCACGGCTGGTCTTTGCGAGGTCGTCATGCTGCCGTCCCGCGACTCATGGCCTGCATGACCTCGCGCATCATGAACACGTAGTTGCCCTGCACAAAGGTAAGATACGCCTCATTGTCGAGCCCGGAGGAGCGCGCCAAGTCACAGATGCCGTCGACGGTGCGCTGCCACTGTGATTCGACGTCAGCAAAAGTCCAACGCCCGGTAATGACGGGGGTCTCGCGGATGTCGGCGAGGTCTTTTTCGTAGTCGATCCAGTCGTCCATGATCTGGACAAAGAGCGAGACGCCGTACATCCATTCCCGCGCCTTCTCCCCGGTGTAACGATAGACGGGGAAGATCAGACCATCGATGGTGCCTTCGACCCCTGCCAGCCGATGGCACAGTCCGAGCGGGTCGGGCACGCCGGTCATGCCCTTCACCTCGGATTCGCTCCATTCCATGCACTTGGCGAGGGCGTGCTCGAATGCGGGTCGGTCCTCGGGGCGCAGGTTTACCTCGATGCCGTCGAGGTACGCCCGGCAGAGTGCCAACGGTCCCTCGGTGGGGCGGAACGTCCCCTGCAACAGCCCACGGATCTTGCGACCTCGCTCCGTCGGCTCGTCGTCGTCCATGAGATGGTCGAAAGCGTGGTCGATGGTGGCGATGAAGGCACTGATGAAGATGATGCGATGCCGTTCACGTGCGAGGGAGAACCGCCCGAATGCAGACAGGGCGAGCTTCGCGAAGTAACCGAGAGACGCTGGCGTCATCCCGAACCAACGTCCGCATTTCACGGCCGCGTCGAGCAGGAAAGGCCGTTCGGGCGAGCAGAAGAGCCCGGTGTAGGGGGCGGCGGCGTACAGGTTACAAGCGAGGAAGCGAAGCTTCTTGCCGTCGCGCTCGCGGGCGCCGCCGGGCAGAGATTCAGGCCAGTATCGCTCGATGAGGGGACGCGCCACGGCGTCGTAGTCACGAAAAACAACCCCGAACACGGCGTCAGCGAAGATGCGCGCCCAGAGGGGTGGCTCGCCCATGAGAGCCTCGAGCCGGTTTCGGCGCATCAACCCGGTGAGCCGCGTCTCGCTCGCAGGTGCGGCACTGACCAGCCGCAGCGGCGACACCGACGACGAAGCTGCAACATCCCGTGACTCGACCACCTGCATACCTGCCTCCGCGGGCGAGGTCCTAACAAGATCCGACGGCGTTGACGAGGCCGAGGAGGTCATTTCATTCCCCCGGGACGACGGCAACCACCGGGAGCCGGAACCATCACTGCCAGAGACACTGGACAAGCGGACCGGTCGTTCTCCCCTCTACCCACGAGCGTTGCACCGTGCGAGGTGCTCCTTCCGGACTGTGCCTCGCGCGCACCAAGCAGGTGACGACAGGCCCTAGGTCAGTACTGAGCTCAGGACAGAGAAAAGCCATGTCGCTCCTCCCCGCATCCTGGTTCGAGTACCTCGGCCGGCAGGTGTTGCGGCACTACCTCCTCGCTGGTGCTGCCTTCGTGGTGCTCTGTGCAACAGTGGGACTCGGCGTACTGCGCCTCGAGGCCGACTTCTCGGCGCGCGCCTTCTTTGGCGGTGACGTTGAGCGTCTTGCGCAACTCGACGCGCACCAAGCCCGCTGGGGCGCCGACGACGGCGTCGTCATCGTCACCGCTCAGGTGCGACGGGGCTCTGTCCTAGAGCGGGAGTGCTTGGAAGACCTGGAGAACCTCGCGCGAGCCATCGAAGACCTGCCCGGAGTGGCGCACACCGTCGGACTACACAACATCAGGCTCCCCCAAGAACGCGGCGGAGCCCTCGCGTTCCTGACCCCGCTCGAGGCCAT
>JBMTAX010000685.1:0-2309 GCA_049429145.1 Myxococcota bacterium | reverse complement strand
GACTCCAGGGGATTCTCCGTGTCGACGTCAAGTCGCACGCGGACCTCCTCCTCCGCTGGCCGTTGACGTCAGCGGTTTCGTAGCGCCGCGAAGGGGTTGTGTTTGAGCTCGCCGCTTCCACTCGTCGAAGGAGTGCGCGAGGGGCTCGGGTTCCCACCCTTGCCGCGTGCGCCCCCTTGGCCAGGGCGGTTTGGCCCGCTCGGTGTTCCTAGCTCGCCGGGAGCGGTGCCTCCGGGCCGGCCAGCGAGAAGCGTCGCGAAGTCTCCCTTCTTGGCGGTCAGCGCGATGCGACGCCGCTGGAGGTCGACCTCAAGGACCCGAACTTGGATCTTGTCCCCGGGCTTCACCACGTCGTGGGGGTTCTCCACGAAGCGGTCGCTGAGCTGCGAGATGTGAATGAGGCCGTCTTGGTGCACCCCTAGGTCGACGAAGGCGCCGAAGGCGGTGACGTTGGTGACCACGCCCTCGAGTTCCATGCCGATTTTCAGATGCTCGAGCTCGCTCACGTCGTCACGGAAACGAGGCGGCTCAAAGCTATCACGAGGATCGCGGCCTGGTTTCTTTAGCTCGTTGAGGATGTCGCGCAGTGTGGGTTCACCGACGTCACCAGCGACATATTTCTTGATATCTACCTTCGCGATGGTGGTTACGTCGCCGATGAGTTTGTCGAGGCGGACGCCAAGGTCGTCGCTCATGCGCTCGACCAGTGGATACCGCTCAGGGTGTACCGCTGAGGCATCGAGGGGGTGGTCGCTGCCTCTTACGCGCAAGAAGCCTGCGCACTGTTCGAAGGTGCTCGGCCCAAGACCGCTGACGTTGAGCAGCTCCTTGCGGTTCTTGAAGGCGCCGTGGGCGTCACGGTGTTTGACGATCTTCTTCGCCAGAGATGGACCGATGCCGGCCACCTTGGCCAAGAGCGGAGCGCTTGCGGTGTTGAGCTCGACACCGACGTGGTTCACGCAGCTCTCGACGACCTCATCGAGCTTACGGGTCAGCATGGGCTGGTAGACGTCATGCTGGTACTGACCGACGCCGATGGATTTCGGGTCGATTTTCACCAGCTCCGCGAGTGGATCTTGAAGTCGACGCGCGATGGAGATGGCGCCACGAATCGTGAGATCGAGCTCAGGGAACTCGTCCCGCGCCACGTCGGAGGCCGAGTACACGCTCGCCCCGGCTTCATTGACGGGCAATACGAATGGATTGCCCATCTGCGCCAGCGCCTCTTTTGGGATCGACGACAGCGTCGTCTTGACGAATGTCTCCGTCTCTCGCCCCGCGGTGCCATTGCCTACCGCAATGGCGATGGGCCGGTGACGATGCACGAGCGCGAGAAGCATGGCTTCCGCCTCTTGCCGCTTGGACGCGCCTTGCGAGGGATAGATCGTCAAGTTCTCGAGGAACTTTCCGGTATCGTCGACGACCACGCACTTACAGCCCGTGCGGATGCCCGGGTCGATGCCGAGCACGGTCTTGCCGCCGAGCGGTGCTGCCAACAGTAGATTCCGCAGGTTCTCGGCGAACACTTGCACCGCCGATTTGTCAGACTCGAGCTTCAGGTCGACGAGAACGTCGGTTTCAACTGAAATCTTGAGCCGCAGCGTGCCCTCCTTCACCGCTCGCTCGAGGTGAGAAGCGAAGGAAGAGCGGCGGTTGATGTGCATGAGTTCTTCGAGCTTCGGACGCACAGCTTCGAGCTCCACAGCGAGCTCGACGCGCAACACACCTTCTTTTTCGCCTCGACGAATCGCCAGGAAGCGGTGGGAAGGGATCTTGCCGATGGCTTCCGCGAAATCGCCGTATTGGTCGAACTTCGTGGGGCCTTCGGGCTCCTTCGCATAGGTGCTGCGGACCTCGCCGTTCTTCTGGAAGACCTCGCGCACGAGGGCGCGAGCATCGGCGTTCTCGTACAGAGTTTCGACGACGATGTCCCGTGCTCCTTGCAGGGCTGCTTCGACGTCGGGGACTTCTTTCGCCGGATCGACAAAGGCTTTGGCCTCTTCCTCGGGGTGCCCATCCAGGGGCTGCGCCAGGACGCGTTCGGCCAGGGGCTCTAGACCACGTTCGCGAGCGATCATGGCCTTTGTGCGTCGCTTGGGCTTGAAGGGGAGATAGAGGTCCTCAAGCTTTGCTTTGGTGTCGGCCGAGAGGATCTTCTTCTTCAAGTCATCCGTGAGCTTGCCCTGGCTCTCGATGGACTCGAGGATGGACGCCCGGCGGCCCTCGAGCTCACTAATGTACTGGTGTCGTTCTTCGATGTTCCGGATCTGGACTTCGTCGAGACTGCCCGTGGCTTCTTTGCGGTAGCG
>JBMTAX010000684.1:0-2309 GCA_049429145.1 Myxococcota bacterium | reverse complement strand
CTGCAGCTTGGTGCCGCCGTGCCCTGCGGGTTATCGCTGCGCGCGGTCCTCTCGGGAGCGCTCGCGCAGTCGCGATTGGCCAACGCTATTTCGTTGGCGCAGACGTACGGGGGTAGCGGAGATGTACTCCCCTTCGCTCAAGCCAAGATCTGCCGCGTCTCCCCGCGTCCTTTCCTGGCTGTGTTTTGCGGCACTCGGCTGGACTCTCGTCCTGCGCGGTCTGCTCGTGCCGACGCTGAGCCTTCACTGGGATGAATTCAATTTCCTGAATCTCATCGTCAGGGTCGCCCATGACGAGTCTGTCCCCGTGTTGCAGACCTTCCATGCGCACCTCTTCGGCTGGCTCGACGAGGTTCCCGGGCTCGAGCCCGACCAGATCATCCTTGGCCGTGCGGTCATGTACTCGCTGAGCGTGGTGGGCACGGTGTGCTTGCTCTGGCTCGGTCGCGTTCTGTTCGGAGGCAATGCGGGTGTATTCGCTGCGTTCCTCCTCGGAACCTTCTGGTTTCAGCAGCACCATGGCGCCTCTTTTCGGTACGACGGTCTCCTTGTGCCCGCCTCCCTCGGCGCTGCGTGCCTCGTGCTCTCGCCCCGTCGTCCGTTCCTCACGGCGGGTCTCGCTGGGGCGTTGCTCGGCGTCGCGCTCCTCATCTCCCTGAAAGCCGTCTTCTACCTGCCTTCTCTCCTCGGGCTTTTGTGGGTCCCTTCCCTTGAGCGTGTTCCCACGCGGCAATGGACCACACGGCTATGGGTGTTTGTCGCGGCTCTCTGCTGCACCGCGGTGATTCTCTACCTCGCACATAGGCTTTCCCTGCCGCCACAAGCGGCCGACGTCGTCAGTACCGGTGCCAAAATCGCCGACAAAATGTTCCGGGTGGAGCCGCTCCCGCGTGCCGACGCGTTGCTGCAGACACTCCGCTGGGATGGCTACTCCTGGCTCCTCGTCTTGCTCGGTCTATTGCTTGTCGTGGCAGATCTAGTGCACGGAGCGCCGGCAGCACGAGCCCGTAGCATTCGTGTCCTGTTGCTGGCGGCTCCCCTGGTTTCCATTTATTTCTACCGCAACGCATGGCCCTATTTTTATGTGAGTATCTTGCCGGGGGCGTGCCTACTGGCCGGAGTCCTCTGGGCCAGAGTTGAGCGCGAGTTGTCTCGTCGACCCGTGCGAGCTGCCGTGTTGACGGCATTGCTCATCCTGCCGCCAACGCTCAAAGCCACCGTCGCGTACTGGCACAATCGAGAAGACGAGACAGAGGTCTTCCGCGACATCAGTCTCGGGGTGCGCGAGGTGTTTCCAGAGCCCGCGCCCTACATCGACCGCTGCGGCATGGTCGCGGACTACCCGAAAGTCGGCATGTTCATGTCGACATGGGTCGTCGAGAGCTACCGCAAAGCGGGACGCGAGGTGATGAAGGACGTATTGCGGCAGCACCAACCAAAGTTTCTCCTCGAGAACACCGAGGTGCTCGCGCTGCATCGCACCCGCAGGCGTTCCAAGCACAGGTTGCTTCCACACGATCTGGCGACGCTACGCGAGAACTTCGTCCCCCACTGGGGCTATCTGTGGGTCGCGGGGAAGAGCCTCCGTGTCGACCGAGAGGCTAAGACTTTCGAAGTGCTGATCAGCGGCCCGTATACCCTCGAGGGGCAGGTCACCGTGCTGCTCGACGATGTACAGCTGCGGCCCGGCGACGTCATCCATCTGCAGCAGGGGATGCATCGCGTCCGGCTCCTCGATGAGCCAAAACAAGTTGCGCCCATGGTGCTCGCCGAGAACCTGCCTATCACCCTGCGATACGGGGACCACCTTCCCGTGCCTCAGCGTGCTCCCAAGAAGACCAAGGCCCTCTTCCGCGGCTTCTCCGCCACCTTCCCGGGCTCGGTCGCGCAGGCATTTCGAACTCTTCCGCCCGCCCGTTGGAACCTCGACGTACCGACACCCTCTCCTGCGGGTATCGTCTCCAGCCCCGGCTCCCCTCCTCCAGCGCCCTCGTCCCCGGCGTCTCGCGGCACGCGGTAGACCTGGACTCTCCTCAGAAGCTCGCGGAGATCATCGCCAGGGAACGTACGATGTGGCGGTAGCTGTAATCGAGCTCCGTCGCCGTCGTCGTCACGTCCTTATTGAGATACTCGAGGTGGTACCAGAGGTTCATGCCGCCGAAGGAGTAGCGTATGTCGGTGAAGGCTTTGTGCCGCAGGGTCAGGTAATCGGGGTAGTCGGCAACACCAGCGATGATGTCCCCGGAACGCGCTTTTTCATCCCAATAATCCAGCTGATAGCCTGCTGCCGCCGACAGCTCGTCGGTCAC
>JBMTAX010000683.1:0-2314 GCA_049429145.1 Myxococcota bacterium | reverse complement strand
GGGTACGCACATCGACGAGAGTCGATTTTGCCTCCCCCTGGGAGGCTGAGGGAGTGACCTCAGAACCCAAGGCAGAGTCAACCGAGGCCTTTGCCTCGTCATCGAGCCACAACGATACCTGCAAGCCTTGAGGGTCGAGGGCCTGGTGCGAGAGCCGCCAGCCGTGATGCGCCACCGCCCGCCGCACAATGCTGAGCCCAAGGCCCTTGCCGAGCGGGTGGCTGGCGGCAGCGTCACTTCCGCGCACCCCCCGATCGAACATGGACTCGAACGTTTCGGGGTCGAGGCCGGGTCCATCATCGGAAATGCGCAGCACAAATCCACCCTCGGACCGAGACTCGACGACGACGGACACATGCCCACCCGCCGGCGTGTAGGTGATGGCGTTGTGCACCAGATTGCTCACGACCTGTTCGACCACCAGTGGGTCACCGTCGATGGGTGCGCTCAACGGCGTGGCATGCGCAAGCAACACCCCTCGTTGGACTGCGATCGTCTGGTGACGAGCGACGACACGGTCGACGATCTCGCAAAAATCGAGGGGTTCCTGCAGAAGTGCAGTCGAACCGGCCTCCATGCGGGCCGCAACCTCGATGCTATGCATGAGGTTTGCGAGGTACTGCGCGTCCTGCATCAGATAGCCGATCTCCTGCGTAAGGCCCGGCGCATTTCGCAAGCGGTAGATGCGATCCATGAGCACGGTCAGTGGAGTCCGGAAGTCGTGAGCGACATCTGCCAGATGCCTCCGAAGCGCCTCTTCGCTCCGCAGTGCTCTTGTGAGGTGGTGCGATGCATGGATAGAAGCGCTTCGGAACGCTCGACTCAAGCCTCCAATCTCGTCACGAGCGGAACTGTCCGGGATAAGCCCAGAAGGGTTCGCCTCCCAGGCCGTAACGACGCGAACGAGCCGACGCAGTCGCACCAGCATCAACAGCAGCATGCACATGGTGGCCAAAAACATGAATAATGGCGCGCGCGCCAAGGGTTTGGTCTCCCGCTCGAGCCTGTCTGCAACGAGGATGATGGCGCAAGGTCCATCGCGCCAAGGCATGGCCACCAGGTAGCGAGGGGCTTCACCCTTTCGAGCAAGTAGTCGCACGCCTTCTGCGATGGGTATCAGGTCCCCAAACTCGGTCTCCAACTTCGGTGCATCTGGGTTCTTTGCGACGAGCGTGGCGTCGTAAGCGAACATCCGCAGTGCTGGGCCTGCGCCATCGAGAGAGAGCCCAAGTTCTTGTTGCCATTGCGTAGGGTCGAGCTCGCATGCTTGCCGCTGTGTAGTGACGACCGCGGTGGCGATCGCTTGTTGCCGCAGGGCACGTGCCATTGTCTCGCGATTGATGTGCGCGCCACCGATGGTCAGGCGCCAAACCAGCAAAGAGAGCAGCAGCGCCGCCAATGTTTTTAAGCCGAGGCTCACGGCGCCGGCCTGATTTCGAGCCGGTATCCGATGCCCCACACCGTGGCGATCTCGATGACAGGATCTAGTTTTTTTCGCAGACGGGAAATGTGCACGTCGAGACTGCCCGTTTCTGTGCAGGAAGCCGATGAGAGTGCCGCTCGTGTTGTCGCCTTCCCGTGGGAGGCGACAAGACGGTGCAGGATGTGAAACTCTGCAGCAGTGAGAAGGATGGGGGAACCCGACACCCAAACTTGCAGCAAGTCAGCGTTCATCCGGATCGGTCCAAAGTCCATGCCTCCCTCTGTCTCTAGGTTCGGCCTGCGCAGACGCGCCTCGATGCGTGCCAGGAGTTCCGGTGGCCAGAAAGGCTTGTTGATAAAATCATCGGCGCCCAACTGTAGCGCTCGGATGCGGAGCGAGGGGTCATTGTGGGCGGTCAACACGATGATGGGTACTTCGATGTCTTTCCGCAGGTCTTTGACGAGGTCGAGGCCAAATCCATCTGGCAGCGAAAGGTCGATGATCACGAGATCAATTTTATCGCTCGCTGCGATTGCCTTACCGCGTTCCAAGGTCGACACGGAGCGCGTTGCGAAACCGGCATCCGACAACAGCCTGACCAGCCGGCGACCCAACTCGACATCGTCTTCGATGGTCAGAATCTTTTTCATGCCGATCCTTGCGAAACAACAAGCGCACGGGTCTTCACCCGGCGTGCCGGGCGAAGTTCGATGCGTACGGGAACGTTCGACAGCGACGGTGCGATGGGGTCGAGATGTGGCGAGGCCCTGCCTCATGCTGTGCGTCACCTCAGGGGGAATGCGGCATGCAGGCGCGGGGTATGGTTCCGGTCATCGAACGCACGAACCTGAGGAACGTTGAGGGTCGCACAAATGAAGGACGAAGCCAATG
>JBMTAX010000682.1:0-2315 GCA_049429145.1 Myxococcota bacterium | reverse complement strand
TCGAAGCCTGCCATCGCTGCGCTGGCAGGGTTTGTGCCGTGCGCAGATTGGGGAATGAGGCAGATGTTACGCCCCACGTCACCGCGGTCTTCGTGGTACGCCCGAATCCCCATGAGACCCGCGTACTCGCCTTGGGACCCCGCATTGGGCTGCAGAGAGACACGGGCGAATCCGGTGATCTCACAGAGCATGCGCTCAAGCCCTTCGAACAGCTCTCGGTAGCCCCGTGCTTGCTCTGCGGGGACGAAGGGGTGCAGCTGACCGAACTCTGGCCACGTCACCGGCAGCATCTCGCTCGTCGCATTGAGCTTCATGGTGCAGGAGCCGAGGGGGATCATGCTCGTCGTCAGGGAGAGGTCCCGGGCCTGGAGGCGGTGGATGTACCGCAGCAGCTCAGTCTCCGAGTGGTACGTGTTGAACACCGGGTGTGCGAGGAACTCGCTGCGCCGCGCGAACGGCGCGGCGTAGGTCCACGAGGCTTGTGCGGCGAGGTCGTCGACGGAGGGAGGCACCGCGCCATCGACCGCGGCGGCAAAACAGGCGAGGAGGTCGACGAGGTCTTCCGGGGAGGCAGTTTGATCGAGGCTTACCCCAAGTGCTGCGAGGTCATCTGTCCGCAGATTGACGCGGTGTCGGTTGCATTCGGTGAGAATACGCTCTCGCTGTTCCGGAGCGACGACTACGCGAAGGGTGTCGAAAAAGACCTCGTTCTCGACGCGGAGGCCGAGTTGTCGAAGCCCTGCGGCAAGAATCTGCGTCAGGTAGTGCACACGAGAAGCGAGCTGCTTCAGCCGGCCGGGCCCGTGGTAGACGGCGTACATCGACGCCATGATGGCGAGGAGCACCTGCGCTGTGCAGATGTTCGACGTCGCCTTCTCGCGGCGAATGTGCTGTTCGCGGGTCTGCAGCGCGAGACGTAAGGCCTGCTTTCCTTGTGCGTCGCGCGACACACCGACGAGTCTGCCCGGCATGCTGCGTTTGTATTCATCGCGCGTCGCGAAGAATGCGGCGTGGGGGCCACCGAAGCCCATGGGTACGCCGAAGCGCTGGCTGCTGCCGATGACGACGTCGGCTCCGATCTCTCCTGGCGGGCGAAGCAAGCACAACGAGAGCAGGTCGGTTGCGACGATGACGAGCGCGCCCGCGGCGTGTGCCGTAGCGATGAGCTGCTCGTCGTCACGCACGTGTCCCCAGCTGTCGGGATATTGCAGTAGGACGCCGAACGCACCTTGGCTGAAGTCCATGTCTGCCGGTGTGGAGACGACGATCTCGATGCCCAACGGCCGAGCCCGCGTGCGAAGTAGATCGATGGTCTGCGGATGACAGCCAGCGCTCACCAGAAAGCGATTGCTATCGGCTTTCTTGGCGACGCTACGAACCATAAACATCGCGTCGCCCGCAGCGGTCGCCTCGTCGAGCATCGAAGCGTTGGCGATGTCGAGGCCGGTCAGGTCAGCGACCATCGTCTGGAAGTTGAGCAGCGCTTCGAGCCGGCCTTGCGAAATCTCGGCTTGGTACGGTGTGTACTGGGTGTACCAACCGGGGTTCTCAAGGATGTTCCGCTGGATGTCCGCGGGGGTGAGCGTACCGTAGTACCCCGTGCCGATGAAGGACCGCCACAGCTCGTTGCGCTGTGCGATGACCCGAAGGTCTTCCAGCAAGGCGTGTTCGCTTTTGGGCGC
Organism: Myxococcota bacterium; assembly: GCA_049429145.1. Taxonomy (GTDB): domain Bacteria; phylum Myxococcota; class UBA727; order UBA727; family CAYLZW01; genus JBMTAX01. The sequence goes on along the minus strand of JBMTAX010000682.1, from coordinate 633 downwards.
TCCCAAATCGAGGGGACGACGAAGCCGAATGGAACCCGGGATAGTTTTCTCGACCAACTCGTCGAGGCTGCCAAGCCCCAAGGAGGCAAGCATTGCCTCCACTTCACTGGGGCCCGGGCCGATGTGACGGCGATCGAAACGTGCGGGGTGCGACAGGCTGGGGCGAGGTGCGTCGTGGGTCATGGTGCGGTTTGGTCGAGTAGGGACGAAGCGTGAGGGACGAGAGGAAGGCGATGGTCGGTGAGCGGGAGCTGGTGCGGCGGACGGCGGTTCGCCGCCACACCCGTGCGTTTTCTACTTCTCTTCACTCTTCAGCAGTGCAGCGTACGCTGCGGCATCGAGGAGAGTGTCGACGTCGCTGGAGTCGCTCGCGCGGAGTTTCAGCAGCCATGCCGCACCGTAAGGGTCTTGGTTTACGCCCTCTGGGCTGTCGACGAGGACCTGATTGACCTCCACCACTTCGCCGTCGATGGGGGCGTACAGGTCGCTCACCGCCTTGACGCTTTCGACGACTCCGAAGGCCTTTCCCTTCGTGAGCTGGGTGCCCACCTCCGGCAGCTCCAGGAAGACGACGTCACCGAGCTGCTCTTGCGCGTGATGGGTCACACCAATGACCACGAGTTCATCCTGCAG
>JBMTAX010000681.1:0-2315 GCA_049429145.1 Myxococcota bacterium | reverse complement strand
CCTCGCCGAGCCTCGCACCCGCGTGGTGCGCGAAAGCGTCGACGGGCAACTCGTCGAGGTCGAGAAGACGATCTTCGTCGAAACTGACGTCGTCGATGTGGTGCCCGGCTACTTCGCCTTCCGCTACCGCGAGAACCCCGCTGCGGCGTTCAGCCTTACGCGGTCTCTGCCGGACTGGCTGCGACGACCCTTCCTCGTCTCCTTCTCGCTGCTCGCCATGGTCCTCATCGCCGTCTGGTACATGCGCCTCTCGCAACCTGACGGACTTCTGATGGGTTCCTTCGCACTCATCATTTCTGGCGCCATCGGCAACTTTATCGACCGCGTTCGTCTGGGCTATGTCATCGATTTCCTCGACGCCTACATCGGCAGCGGGGGGGCGGCCGATTGGCTCGTGTCGACCTTCGGAACCAACCACTGGCCCACCTTCAACGTTGCCGACTCCTGCATCGTCGTCGGTGCAATGTGCGTCATCTATCGCACGTTCCGGCCGCTCTATCCCGAACAGCACGACGCCACCGGCGCGGAGGCGAAGGCCGCTTGAGGTCTTCAGCGGGCCAGACGCGCTTCAGTCGACGACCTTGATGGCGATGCAGGTGACGTTGTCGTTGCCGCCGTTCTTGTTGGCGGTCTCGATCAGTTTGTCACACATCGCCTCGACGTCATCAGCCGACTCAGGACCTGCGCCGAGGAAGCCATTGACGATCGCGTTCATGTCTTCGTCGGTGACCATGCCCGAGAGACCATCAGAGCAGAGCATGTAGATGTCGCCGGGCACCGGCTCGAGTCGGGTGACGTCGACCTGCACCGTGTCTTTCATGCCGAGGGCGCGCACGATGACGTTCTTGTGCGGGAAATTTTCGATTTCCTCCGGCGTCAGCTTGTGGGCTTTCAGGTAGTCGTTGAGCAGCGAGTGGTCTTCGGTGAGCTGCTCGATCTGGCCCCCTCGAAAGCGATACGCGCGGCTGTCTCCGCAGTGCCCCACATAGGCGCCGGTGCTGGTGAACAGTGCGCTCACCACGGTCGTCCCCATGCCTCGCTTCTTGGTGTCGGCCTGGGCTGTATCGAAGATGCGGCGGTTCGCTAGTTTGATCGCCGCGACGAGGCGGTTCTCCTCGTATTTAAGGCCGCGCTCTTCCTTGTAGGGCCAGGTCTGCTCGTCGTCGTCGGAGGTCATGCGGAAGAACTCGGCACACGAGTGCACGGCGATGGCGCTCGCGACTTCGCCGCAGGCGTGGCCGCCCATGCCATCCGCCACCACAAAGAGGTTCTCCATGGGGACCAGCAGGTGGTTGTCTTCGTTGTGAGCGCGCTTCATGCCCACGTTCGTCTTGCCTGCCGCGATGAGCCTCATGACTGCAAGTCCCTGAAAAAATAGAGAAAGCCCGGAAGCTCCGCTGTGTTCTTTCGCCAGCAGTCTTCCAGAAACCCGCCCGAGGTGTCAAACCTGACGACATGGGCCCGGAGCAATTGTCATGACCGCCGCGCGCCTTCTACCGCCATCTGCAGCACCGTTGTTTCCCTTCGGAGAAGCCGCAGCGCGCCTCCCCTTGCTCGACGTTTCCCTGCGCGACCACCAGGACCGCGAGCTGTATCGAGCCGGCCTTGGGCGGGCCGTGGACGTCCGCCCCGACGAGGCCATTCCTCCCGGCGTGATGGTGGCGTTCCGCGACGATGCCGTTTTCAGCGATGCTACGGTGCGCGCCCTCCTCGAAGAGACCTGTGGGGGCGAACTGCGTCAGGTGGCCGTTCCACCGGGAACCGCACTCTTCGATTTCGTGCAGCCCCTACAGCCCGGAGCTTCTCGTGGGGCGCCTTTCGGATGCGGCCTTTGGGGGGGAGATCTTGGTGGCCTTGGGGCGGACCGCAGCGGCCGCCTCGTAAAGGCACCGCTTTTATCGCTCTGCGACGAGCAGGGGAGCGAGGACCACCTCGTGGCCCCCGCGGGTCCGTCTCCGCACCTCCTCCGCGTACCTCGCTGTCACCGCATCGCGGGTCGCATCACCCATTGGCTTCACCTGTTGAACCTGAACCACGCTTTGCTCGTCGCAGAGCGGGAGCGTGTAGGCGCGACCTCGAGACGGAACCATTGGGAAGGCCGCGCTACCGTACACCCCACCGCTCTCGTCGAGGACAGCATCATCGCATCGCGGGTCGTCATCGAGCAGGGGGCCAGCGTGATGCGCTCTTTCCTCGGTGAGGGCGTGCACGTGGCTGACCACGCAGTGATCGCCGATTGCGTCATCGGGCCAGGCAGCCACACCCTGGTCGACACCCACCTGCGCCGCGTCGTGGCCATGGGCGGATCGACGCTC
>JBMTAX010000680.1:0-2318 GCA_049429145.1 Myxococcota bacterium | reverse complement strand
GGCCGCGCGAGGGGGCCCGCATCATAGATACAGTAATCGGTGCCGCCCACGTCGTCACAGATGAATCCCTCGGGGCACGTGCCATTGCAGGTCTGGGTGCAATACCGGACCTCGTCGACGAGGGTGCAGCTGTAGGGGCTGTTGCATTGGGCGTTGGTGGAGCAGCCGTAACCAATTCCGCCGGGGCTGCCGGGGTAGAGGGCGGACACAGCGGCAGCGTCGACCGCCAAGGGGTAGTCGGGCTCGGTGTAGGCCGAGGCGCTCATCGCCGACCAGGCACAGGCCTGACAGGGATGGTCGAGGCCCACCCAATGTCCGAGTTCGTGCAGCAGCGTCGCACGTGCAGAGGTGCAGCCGGAGCCCGTACATTGAGACTGGGTGGCTTTCCAGTTGGTGAAGCCCGCTCCGTTCATGATGAGATCGGCCGTCGTGATCTCACCGGGGTTACCGCAATAGTAGAGCGGAATGGTGACTCCGAGCGCACCATAGACGCCGGAGCCGATCTTTTGCTGCCATTCGCTGGTGCTCGTGATCCAGAAAATCTCACTCTGGGGGTCATTGGTTCGTCGGTAGTCGGCATTGCCGATGTCTTGCAGCACCATGTTCGACGAGCTGACGGCCTCCCATGCGTCGAGAGTGCCATCGACGACGTTGTTCCACGCCGCCGTGCCCAGGCTCGACGGGACGATGGTTCGATCGACCCGCACAGGGATGGTGGGGGACGCCCAGCGCGGAGCATTTTGAGCAGTGCAACCATTGGAGCAAACGTTTTCGATGTTCCCGTTGGCGTCCATGCCATTGCACAAGAAGCGATAGCAGTTTTGCTGACTGGCCGAGGTGCACATGCTCTGCGCTCGGGCGTCGAGAGCAATGCCAGTCCACAGAGCAAAGGTCATCAAGGCGACGAGAGAGGTCGAGTGCCTGTTCATCTTAGCGCTCCTCTTTCAGTCGCAGCGGTGCGGGCGAGATGAGACGCGGCAGAGCGGCAGGACGCATGCCCCCCTCCACCGACGATAGGGTGGCTTGGGCTGCGCGACGGACGTATTCCTTGAATGCGTCGAGGGAGGGGTGTTGGTCAGGCTCGGCGATATCAGCTCGCAGCTCGCCGTTTTCTCCCTTCGTCAGCCGTAACACATCGCTGAGGTCCTCGCGCACACCGGGTACGCGACCCTCACGGTCGACCACATACTTGCCGAGGCCGATGCCATAGCCGACGACGCGCTCTTTGTGCCGCATGGCGAAGAAGACCATTTCGTCGCCGAGGCGATGGCGGTGTGCACCGGAGATCCAAGAGTGTTCCCCATTTAGGGAACCGCCGACTTGGTAAATGGTCAGAACATCGCCCGTCTTGGCGCCCTTGAGGCCGTCGAGGACCTCGACCTCCGTCAAAGTCACGAGCCCCACCTCGGGTTCTCGTACGACGGTCTGCTCTGCCACCCGACCATGGACGATGACGTCGCTGCGAGCGCTCATCTCCTCGAGCGAGGCACGCAGAACGACGGTGGCGTGAGCAGGAGCGACGGAGATGGCGGGTGAAAGCAGCAACGCGCCAAACCAGATCTGCACGAGCAAGCGAGTCCGAGTCATCATGGGGCAGGCCCTCCGGTGGCAAGGGCGCGGGCGCGCGTGAGCGACCACGCAAGGCGAGCGGTTAGCATCCGCAGTCCGATCCGTCGACGACAGACTCGAAGGAACGCAGCGAAGGAGCACCTGTCTGACGCTTCGCGGCAATCAAGTCTGGACGAGCGCAACTGCGCCGTGACGCCGCTCGCCGCGACTCGGCCACCGTGTGAGGGTGTGCTATGAACGGTTTCTCGTTGGCAGAGGAGCAGACCCCCGGGTCATGACAAACCGCGTCGAAGTCCTGCTCGTGGGCCCCCGGGTATCGCAGCTGAAGCCGCATTTCGAGGCTCGGGGCTACGTCGCTGAGGCCTGCGCGACCGCGGCGCCAGCCCTCGACCGGGTTCGGCTTCGGGCGTGGGACCTCATCGTACTCGAGATTGACCTCGGTGGTCAGACCTCGGTGGAGTTCGCCGCCGCGGTGCGCCCCCTCGCCCCCCCCACCGCCATGCTGCTGCTCGCCGACGCCACGCGCGCTTGGCAAATCGTACAGCGTCTCGAGGCGGGGGTGACACACTTCTTGTCGACCCCACCTGACGAACGGCGGCTGTTTGCGGACGCAGGCAGGCTTGTGCTGCTCGCGCGCGCCATGAGTGGACAGCTGGAGCTCACGCAGCAGCAGTTGATGGCCGACGCTCGACGGCAGGTAGAGCAAGCAAACCTACAAGCCGAGAACGCCGTCATGCAGGCGCAACTGA